>NZ_AP025943.1:3000000-3175525 GCF_026072915.1 Akkermansia biwaensis | reverse complement strand
TATATGGGCTTTTCCCGTCTGGCTGCGAGACCGGACGCGGATAGAACATGACAGTTCATCCGTATCCGTGAAAACTCGCGGCGTCTATCGGAATGGAGAAGGCGAACTCGTCCGCCTCCAGCTCGACATCCCGGCTGACGGGAGCGCCAAATTACTGATTTGCGGCAAGAGAAAAAACATCTTTTTGAATCTTCATGAGTCATCGTTCCACCGCTTCAAGTTCCACGGGGGTTCCACATCAAAGAATTTTTTAGTCTTGATTCGATCAATAATTTAGTCCTCCTGAGTATATTTCTTTGAAACGTATATTACCTTTTTATTATCAATGATTTACTTTGTTGTTTGGGCCTAATGTGACGAAAAGGAAACAATTACGAACGGGCTTATCAAGCACTTACACGAACCGTAGCATGCCGGAATCCGGCATGCTACGGAAGAGGTACGGCGACGTGGTTGACAAGAGCCGGCCGGAAATCTAACGTGGCCCCATGATGAAACATGCGGATAATCCTGAAGAACGGCCTCAACCCCTTTTCCGTGGCAAATTTCTGGAATTGGTCAAGGAGGGCAGATGGGAATATGTACGCAGGGTAAACGCCAACGGAGCCGTCATGGTGATTGCGGTGACGGAAGAGGGAGAATTGCTGCTGGTGGAGGAGTACCGTTTTCCCCTGCATGCGCTTACCATCGGGCTGCCTGCCGGGCTTTCCGGGGACGGCGGAGAGGAAAGCACCTTGGAATCCGCGCGCAGGGAGCTGGAAGAGGAAACCGGATACAGCGCTTCCTCCTGGACCTATCTGTTTACCGGGCCTTCCTCCCCCGGACTGACGACGGAAATGGTATCCTTTTATCTGGCGGACGGACTTCGGCAGGTAGCGGAAGGAGGAGGGGTGGACAATGAGGATATTACCGTACACCGGATTCCTCTTTTTTTGGTGCACGACTGGCTGATGGACCAGACAGGACAGGGAAAGGTGGTGGACCCGAAAATTTTCATGGGACTTTATTTTCTGTTCCGCCGGTTTAACGGCTCCGACAGGGAAGAAGGATGATCCAGCCGGGAAGGCGCCGGACAGCATGGCGGCCTCCGTGTCCCGGCAGGTTGATGGACGGCGGGGGAACTATCCTGTTCAGCATCAAAAGTTTCTGTGCGTGATGAAGGGCTCCGGCGTCATAAAATATGCCGGTCCCATAAAAACTTCTGGACATTCTTTCCGTTTCGGGCTAAATATCTCCCCGCCTTACGGCACCAACCACTACATGGCAGGGTAGCTCAGTGGTAGAGCAGAGGACTCATAAGCCTTTGGTCGGGTGTTCAAATCACCTCCCTGCTACCAGTTTTGCAAACACCCCGGAACCGCTTGGTTCCGGGGTGTTTTAGCAGGTAATTGCCGGAATGGTAGAGAGTGGCAGAGAGAGTCGGTAAGAGGAATGGAAGTCCTGGCAGATTTACTTCAGCCTCAATCCGAAGACTCCGGATTTGCGGCCGCTGAGTTCCAGGGCACGGAGACGTTCCGGGGGAAGGCTGTCGCGGGAGAATTCCGCATAGTGCATGCGGTCCCGGAAGTAGTGGACGGCGCTTTGAGACAGGGCGAAGATGAAGTTCATGCCCATTTCCTCCGCCTTTTTTCTGGCAAATTCACAGAGCGTGCGGCCGTATCCACGGCCTTCATGGCGGTGCTTGATGTACAGGCAGCCGAGTTCCGCGCTGCGGTGTTCCGGATAAGGGTACACGGCCACGCAGCCCACGATGCTGTCATCCAGCGTCAGGACGTAGTAGTCGTCGATTTTCGCGGCTATATCCTCATAGTTGCGGTCCACCAGTTTGGAGTCCACGACGGAACGGGCGATCATGGACAGAAGTTCCGGGATGTCCTCTTCTTTCAGGGGACGTATTTCCCGGTAGGAGTCCGTGTGGACCATCGTGCCCACGCCTTCTTCCGAGAAGAGTTCCTCCACCAGCACGCCGCGCATCTTGCCGTCCAGCAGGTGCACGCGGGGAATGCCGGCGCGGCAGGCTTCCGCGGCCTGGTCCAGCAGTTCCCTGTGCGTCAGTTCGCCGGATAGTCCGGCAACCTCCGATTCCAGAATGGCGGCGATGGGGTGGCCGTCCCGGGAAGGGACCTTGTGGTCGTTGAGCAGGGCAATGTATTTGGAGGCGCCCAGCGTGTACGCCAGATGAATGGAGTCCGTATCAAAGGAGCCCGTGCGCCCGGAGGCTACGACGGGTATCTGATGGCGCCCCAGGATTTCCCGGACGCGCTCGCGGACAAGCTGGCCGCCCTTCAGCGGGGCTTCCACCAGGGCGGAGCGCATTTCACAGACGCGGGTATGTTCGTATAGGGCGGAAGCATCCAGCCCTTCTGCAATCAGGATGGGCTTCACCCCTATTTCCTGCAATGCGTCCAGGTCCAGCAGGGCATCCACCAGTTCCTCCGAGTTCACCAGGGGCTGTTCCACATGTACGGCAAAGATTTTGCCCCTGAAGTAGGGGACATACTCCAGTACGGAACGGACGTTGGTTGATTTATTGGGAGGAAGCGTGGTCAAGGAGTGCGTCAAAAGTTTGAAGGCGGAGGAAAGGGCCGTCAAGCCCGTTTCCTCCGCCCGAAGACAGGATGGTTGTTTAGAATGTGCGGGTTTCCGCGGAGTCCCGGTTGTCCATGGTTTCCGCGAAGTCCTGGGAGTCAAGCGTGACGGCGATTTCCTCATCGTCGGAGACGGGAGCGGAAGCCGGTACGGGTGCGGTTTCTTCCTTGCGGAGGACGACGCTGACCTTGCGCTTGGGCATCACCAGTCTGGGTTCCGGAGCCGCAGGCTGATAGCCTTCACCGATGGTGGTGGCATCGGAGATGGCGGCGGGGGCAGATTCCTGTTCCGGCTGCTGCGCCGCCTGCTGTTCGCGAGCCCTGGATACCTGTTCACGCAGGGCGGAGAGCAGGTCCGTCGGCATGCCGTCGAATCCAATTTCCGGGAGGCTGGCTCCGTTTTCCTGCCCGTCGTCGGAGGTCTCGAACTGGGGCAGGCTGGCCAGGAAGTCTTCAAAGGCATCCAGGTTGGTAGTGCTCTTGAAGAGGTTGCCGATGGCTTCGCTCTTGATGCTGTCCATCAGGGTGACGAAGAGGTCATAGGCTTCCGACTTGTATTCCACGAGCGGGTCTTTCTGGCCCTGGGCGCGGAGGCGGACGCCTTCCCGGAGGGAGTCCATGTTGTACAAATGCTCCTGCCACAGCTTGTCAATGGCCCCCAGGATGATCTGGCGTTCCATGTGGTCCAGGTATTCCGGACGTTCGCGGGAGGCTTTGTCTTCATACGTGGCCTTTACCTTGTCGATCAGGAAGGCGATGGTTTCGTCCAGCGGGCGGTCTTCCAGCTTGGCGGCATCCGCCGTGAGGCCCAGCGGGAAGGAGGAGTTCATCCAGGCAAGCAGTTCGTCGGGATGGGTAATGCCCTCTGCGTCCGGGTCAAGGAATTCGTGGGCGCGGGTGGCGATTACTTCCTCCAGCACGTCGTAGATCATTTCACGCGGGTTTTCCGTGGAGAGTACTTCATTGCGGTAACCGTACACGATTTCGCGCTGCTTGTTCATCACGTCGTCATAGTCCAGCACGTGCTTGCGCCACATGTAGTTGCGCTGTTCCACCCGCTTCTGGGCGGATTCCACGGATTTGTTCAGGAAGCTGTGTTCCAGGGCTTCGCCGTCGGCCACACCGAGGCGTTCCATCATTTTGGTCATGCGTTCCGCCGCGCCGAAGTTGCGCATCAGGTCGTCTTCAAAGGAGATGAAGAACTGAGAAGCGCCGGGGTCGCCCTGGCGGGAGCAGCGGCCGCGCAGCTGGCGGTCGATGCGCCGGGATTCGTGGCGTTCCGTACCCAGTACGAAGAGGCCGCCCAGGTCCGCCACGCCTTCTCCCAGCTTGATGTCCGTACCGCGTCCGGCCATGTTCGTGGAGACCGTAACGGCTCCGCGCTTGCCGGCCAGCGACACGATTTCGGCTTCACGCTGGTGGTTTTTGGCGTTCAGCACTTCATGGGGGATTTTGGCCCTCTTGAGCATGCGGGAGAGGGTTTCGGAGGCGTCCACGCTGGCCGTGCCGATCAGGATGGGCTGGCCCTTGCCGTGGAGTTCCTGGATTTTGTTGATGACGGCGTTGAATTTCTCGCGGCGGGATTTGAAGATGAGGTCGTTCTGGTCCTTCCGAATGCAGGGGCGGTTAGTCGGGATGGGAAGTACGTCCAATTTGTAAATGTCGTGGAATTCCGCGGCTTCCGTTTCCGCCGTGCCGGTCATGCCCGCCAGTTTTTTGTACAGGCGGAAGTAGTTCTGGATGGTGATGGTGGCGTAGGTCTGGTTTTCGCGTTCCACTTCCACGCCTTCCTTGGCTTCCACGGCCTGGTGCAGGCCGTCGCTCCAGCGGCGTCCCGGCATTTCACGGCCCGTGTTCTGGTCGATGATGATGACCTTGTCGTCCTTGACGACGTATTCCACGTCTTTTTCGTAAATGCAGTAGGCCTTGAGAAGCTGGGAGGTGGTGTGCAGGCGGGCGCCCGTTTCATCCAGCTTTTTGGTGAGTTCGTTTTTAAGGCGGAGCTTGTCTTTTTCCGTCAGGCGGGGATTTTCATCCATTTCCGCAAAGGCGGTGCCGAGGTCCGGGAGAACGAAGTCTTCCGGGTGTCCGGGGGAGATGATTTCACGGCCTTTTTCCATCAGGTCCGCGTCATGGGTTTTTTCATCCACGGTGAAGTACATTTCCTCCTTCAGCTTGTAGAGTTCCTTCTTGCGGGTGTCCTGGTAAAGGGTCAGTTCGTATTTTTCCACGATGCGGCGGAGTTCCGGGTCCTGCATGGCGCGCATGAAAGCGCGGTGGCGGGGCTGGCCCATTTTCACCTTGAACAGGTTGCGTCCCACTTCTTCCGTCCTGCCTTCTTCCTGGGCTTTCAGGGCCTGGGTCATGAGTTCGTTGCAGAGGTCGGTCTGAGCCTTCACCACGCGTTCGATGGAGGGGCGCAGGTTGTCGTACTGCTGTTCACGGGTAACGACGGCGGGGCCGGAGATGATGAGCGGCGTACGGGCTTCGTCAATGAGGATGGAGTCCACTTCGTCCACGATGGCGAAGTAGTGGCCCCTCTGCACCTGCTCTGATTTGGACGTGGCCATGCCGTTGTCGCGCAGGTAGTCGAAGCCGAATTCGGCATTGGTGCCGTAGGTGATGTCGCAGGCGTATTGTTCGCGGCGCAGCTGGGAAGGCATCATGCTCTGGATGCAGCCGACCGTCAGCCCCAGGAACTGGAAGAGCATGCCCATCCATTCGGAGTCGCGGCGCGCCAGGTAGTCGTTCACCGTTACCACGTGCACCCCCATGCCGGTTAGGGCGTTGAGATAGACGGGAAGGGTGGCGACGAGGGTTTTGCCTTCGCCCGTGGCCATTTCCGCGATGTAGCCGCGGTGCAGGGCGATGCCGCCGAGCAGCTGGACGTCAAAGTGGATCATGTCCCAGAGCTGTCTTTGTCCGCAGATTTCCCGTTCTTCTCCGCAGAGCAGGCGGGCGCCGTGCTTGACGGCGGCAAACGCTTCCGGAAGGATCTGGTTGAGGTAGCGTTCCCGGAGTTTGTCGAACTGGGGCGTGATGTTGTTCCAGGCGGCCTTGCCTTCTTCAATGGAGGCCGGAGTGGCTTCCACCGTGGGGAGGGCGGCGAATTCGTTTTTCAGGGATTCAAAGCGGGCATTCAGCCGGGAGGCGATGCTTTCCAGCTCTTCTTTGGGCGCGGCTTCCACGATGCGCACGGGCGGCAGGTCCATGGGGAGGAAGCGATGCAGGTAGCTCTGCCATTCCTTTGTTTTTTCAAGCAGGAAGTCCTGTCCCTTGCCGTTCCATGATTCCTCAATGGAGACGATTTGTTCCACAATGGGGCGCAGGCGGCGCACTTCACGCTGGTTTTTGGTACCGACAATCTTGGTTAGAATCCACTTAATCATCTTTGTCTTGTTGAAAATTGACGAGGTAGAGGCGCTTTCAGCGATCTAAGAATCGAAAAATACTAGCGGGTGCGGAAGGAAATGCAAGCACGGCCCGCGATTTGGGCCAATCATGACGTGATCGGTTCATTTTTGAATGACATGCCGGGGCGTTGGACCTGATTTTCCTTGCATCCTTATTTTCCCTGCAAGATGTTATAGGAGAAAGGAGAGAACGTTTTATGCCTCATGTTTTCCACAAACTTCCCTGCTGGGTTCCCATGGCCCTCGCCTGTACGCTGGCGGGATGCTGCCATGAGGACGGAACCGTGTGCAAGGACGATATTCATTTGATATCCGGGGAAATTAATGAAGAAGGGAATATTTCCCTTCATTTTGACTTGAATACCCAGTATCAGGGAGACTTGTACGTGGAGATGCAGCCGGAAGGCGATGAGGTCAACGTGTTCCTCTACACCCGGCCTGCGGGCAGAACTTCCGGAAAGCTGCTCTATGCGGGCGGTTATCAGCTGGTCATTCCCTGGCCGGAGAATGCCGCCTCCGTGGAGGTCAACCTCTGCGGCATGAAGCTGGACACATGGACAAAGGAGTAAAGAGCGGCAGCGGAGGCACGGCGATGTTCAACGGCCGGTCGGCTTGTTGCGGGCAAGATGGATGAGCCAGGTGCAGAGCAGGGTGAACCAGCCGAAAAGCAGGAAAAGAGGAATGGTGACCAGATATTCCGTGCCGGTGACGGGTTTTTCCTTGTTGCGGGACCGTAGCCAGTAATAGATGGCCATGGGGAGGATGCTCCAGAACAGGAGCAGGAAATTTCGGGAGCTCCAAGTCGGAATAAGGTTAAAGCAGGCTGGTCCATGAAAGGGTGGAAGGGGACGTTTCCAGAATAATTTTTCCTGAGGGAATACAAGGGAAAAAGGCAGAGGAAATAAAGGAAGCAACGGGAAACCCGCAGGGCGAATGAATTCGGAATCATGACATGTAACATCATTGGAATGATTCCAAATTGATGATATTATCCGCCCATGAGTCATTGCGATGATGGGCGCATACGCATCCGGGGCGCCCGCGAGCATAATTTGCAGAATGTGGATGTGGATATTCCCCTGGGGCGTTTGACGGTGGTGACGGGGCCCTCCGGGTCCGGAAAGACAAGCCTGGCCATGCATACGCTGTACGCGGAAGGGCAACGGCGGTATATGGAAACCTTTTCCCCCTACGTGCGCCAGTTCATGGACCGCATGGACAAGCCGGACGTGGATGCCGTGGAGAATATTCTTCCGGCGATTGCGCTGCACCAGCGCAATTCCGTCAGGACTTCCCGCTCTACCGTGGGAACGATGACGGGACTGAACGATTACTGGAAGTTCGTCTTCGCCCGGCTGGCGTCCGGATTTGATCCGGAGACGGGCCGGGAGATTAGGCCGGAGACGCCCGGTTCCATCGACGAAAAGCTGAACGCGGAACTGCCTCCGGGCACGGAGCTGATGATTTGCCTGGAGGTGCCCCGTACGGAGTCTATTGATCTTCCCACGCTCAAGATGAACCTGGTGGCCCAGGGGTATTTGCGCGTTTTCGCGCATGGGGAGATGCTGCGGCTGGAGGACGATGGCTGGTCCCTGCCGGAAGGCGAATCCCTGCTGGTGATTCAGGACCGTGTTCGGCTGAATGAGGAACAGAGGGAACGCCGTCTGGAGGCTCTGGAAACGGCCATGCGCCTGGGCGGCGGGGTGGCCCACGTGGTCCCGCGCGTGGACGGAATTTGGCTGCCGGCCATGAAGTTCCGCGGAGACTGGTATCCGCTCATGGAGCCGCGGCCCGGCCTGTTTTCCTTCAATTCCCCCCTGGGCGCCTGTCCGGAATGCCGCGGCTACGGCCGCGTGATTACGGTGGATTACAACCGCTGCATCAAGCCGGAATTGAGTGTCAGGGACGGGGCCATCCATATTTTCGAGGGAGAGGGCAAGGTCTTCTCCGAATGCAAGAAGGACCTGATGCGCGCCTGGCGCAAGAGCTCCCGGCAGGTGCGTCTGGACGTGCCCTGGAAGGATTTGAAGCAGTGGGAACGGGACTGGCTGATGTATGGCGACGGCAGTGACCCGGATGAAATGTACGAACGCGGACTGTGGTACGGCATCGCTGGATTTTTCAAGTATCTGGAGAGCCGGACGCACAAGATGCACGTCAGGGTATATTTGAGCCGCTTCCGGGTTTATCAGGAATGCCCGTCCTGCCATGGACGGCGCCTGAGGCCGGAGGCCCTCCAGTTCAAGCTGGGTGGCAAAAGCCTGCCGGATCTGTTCTGCATGCCCATGGATGAGTTGCTGGCTTGGGTGGACAAGCACGTGACGCCGCGTTCCCATGAAGACCCCGGCCTGAAGCATGCCGTGGCGGAATTGCGGAGCCGCCTGGAGTATCTTAATGAAGTGGGCCTGGGTTACCTGAGTTCCGACCGCGCCACGCGCACCCTTTCGGGTGGGGAGATCGAGCGCGTCAGCCTGACTACCTGCTTGGGGGCCTCTCTGACGGATACGCTGTTCGTGCTGGATGAACCGACCGTGGGCCTGCATCCCAGGGACACCTCCCGCCTGATTTCCGCCATGAACCGCCTCAAGACACGGGGAAATACATTGGTGGTTGTGGAGCACGAGGAAGCCGTGATGCGCGCCGCCGACTGTCTGGTGGACATGGGCCCCGGCTCCGGCCGCGAAGGGGGGCGCCTAGTGTATTCCGGCGCTCCGGACTGTATTGCGGAGGTGCCGGAATCCCTGACGGGGGCGTTCCTGTCCGGCAGGCGGCGCATCGCCATTCCGCAGAAGAGGCGCAAGCCCGGAAAGTTTTTGCAGATTTCCGGCGCTACCCGGCACAACCTGAAGAAACTGAACGTAAATATTCCTCTGGGCGTGTTCGCCTGCCTGACGGGCGTCAGCGGTTCCGGCAAGAGTACGCTGGCACACGACGTGGTGTATTTGAACGCGCTGGTGGCCAAGGGCGGCGTGTGCGAGGAGGAGCCTGCACACGTGAAGTCCGTCAAGGGCTGGGAGCTGCTTGATGAAGTGGTGATGGTGGACCAGAGCCCCATCGTGCGCACACCCCGTTCCACTCCTGCCGTGTATTCCGGCGTGTTTGAGGAAATCCGCACCCTGTTTGCGGATACGGAAACGGCCCGCGCCCGCGGGATGAAGCCGGGATTCTTTTCCTTCAACAGCGGCGACGGGCGCTGTCCCCGCTGCATGGGGATGGGCAGCGAGAAGGTGGAGATGCAGTTTCTTTCAGACATTTTCGTCCAGTGTCCCCTGTGCCACGGTGCCCGCTACGGGAACGAGGTATTGAGCGTGTACCGCGACGGCAGGAATATTGCCGACGTTCTGGGCATGACCGTGACGGCCGCCCTGAAATACTTCGGCGGGGAAAAGGGTGCGCGTGCCAGACGCATTGCGGAAAAGCTGGGCGTGCTCCGGCGCGTGGGGCTGGGCCACCTGACGCTGGGACAGCCGCTGAATACGCTGTCCGGCGGGGAGAACCAGCGCCTGAAGCTGGCCAAGATACTGCTGGACCAGATGGGCTCCGGCAAAAACAATCCCAAGATGCTGATTCTGGACGAGCCGGGAACGGGGCTGCATTTTGCCGATATTGAAGTGCTGCTGGCCGTTTTCCGGGAGCTGGTGGAGCAGGGGCATACCCTGCTGGTGATTGAGCACAACCCGGAGTTTATCAAGTCCGCGGATTACGTGATTGACCTGGGGCCGGAAGGCGGAGCGGGCGGCGGCCATGTGGTTGCGGCCGGGACGCCGGAGGAAATCGTGGCGGGCGGCAAGGGCTACACGGGCAAGTACCTCAAGGACGTGCTCGAAGGCCTTCCCTCCGTTTACGATCCGCAGGACGCCGCCATGCCGGATTCCGCGGATATGGATATTCCGGCAGGCGTCATGGCCCTGCGGGGGGCGCGGCACCACAACCTGAAGAACGTGGATCTGGACGTGCCTCGCGGAGAAATGACCGTGCTGACCGGCTTGTCCGGGTCGGGAAAAAGCTCCCTGGCCTTCGATATCTTTTTTGCGGAAGGGCAGAGGCGTTTCATGGACGTCATGTCACCGTATGCCCGACAGTTTACCGAGCAACTGGAAAGTCCGGACATTGACCGCCTTACGGGCCTGCCGCCCACGGTGGCCATTGAGCAGAACATGTCCCGCGGCGGTACCAAGTCCACGGTGGGGACGGTTACGGAAATCTGGCAGTTCCTGCGCCTGTTGTATTCCAAGTTGGGGCAGGCCTATTGCCCGAAGTGCGGAGTGCCGGTAGGCAAGCGTTCGGAATCGGAAGTGGTGGAACTCGTTTCCCGGCAGTTGAAAAAGCATGGCAGTCTGGCCCTGCTGGCGCCCCTGGTGCGCGGGCGCAAAGGGCATTACGCCGATCTGGCGCGCTGGGCGGAAGGCAAAGGGTATGAAGAATTGTGGGTGGACGGAGGCCTGGTGCCGCTGAGCGGCTTTCAGCCCCTGGACCGTTATTCCAGCCACGATCTGGACCTGGTGATGAGCCGTCCGGAAAGTTCCTGGACCCCGGATGAAGTGGCGCAGGCGGTTCACGCCGCGCTGGACATGGGGGAAGGCTTCCTGCAGGTACTTCCTCCCCGTTCCTCCTCCCCGGAATTGATGGGCGTGAAGCTGGCTTGCGCCTCCTGCGGCCAGTCCTTCCCGGAACTGGAGCCGTACACGTTTTCCTTCAATTCTCCCCGCGGCTGGTGTCCCGTCTGCCGGGGGCACGGCGTGGTGGGCAAGCGCAAGATGAAGGAAGACCAGGCCCAGTCCCTGCTGGAAGCGGAGTTGAAATACGACAAGGAGCTTGCCAAGCAGGTGGATGACGAAAAGGAGGTAAAAACATGCCCTGCCTGCCGCGGCGTGCGCCTGAATGAATTTGCCCGTGCCGTCAGGCTGCAGGGCGTGACGCCTGGCGAGCTTGCCTCATTGCCGGCCATGGAGGCCGCCAAACTGGTGGAGGGCTGGAAGTTTGAACGTGAAGAAGCCCTGATCGCCCGGGACGTAGTTGCGGAAGTGACGCAGCGACTCGGCTTCCTCCAGCGCGTGGGGCTGGGGTACCTGTCCCTGGACCGCAGTGCGACGACGCTTTCCGGCGGGGAGACGCAGCGCATCCGCCTGGCCTCCCAGCTTGGCTCTCATCTCCGGGGCGTACTGTACGTTTTGGATGAACCCACGATCGGGCTGCACCCGCGCGACAACGAACTGCTTCTGGGTACGCTGGATGAACTCAAGCGCCGGGGGAACACCCTGTTGGTGGTGGAACATGACGAGGACACGATGAAGCGTGCGGACCGCATTGTGGACATGGGTCCCGGAGCGGGCGTCCACGGTGGGCGCGTTATGGCCCAGGGGACTTTTGAGGAACTGGCGGAAATGCCGGATTCCGTCACCGGGCTGGCCCTGCACCACAAGCCGCACCATCCGTACCGCGGCAAGCGCCGCCGGATACCTGCCCGCAAGGATGAAACCGCGTGGCTCCGGGTGGAGGGCTGCTGCCTGCATAACCTGAAGAGTGTGGACGTGGCTATTCCCAAGGGGCGTCTTACCGTGCTGACCGGCGTTTCCGGAGCGGGAAAGACCTCCCTGATGACTGGGACCATCCGTCTGGCGGCGCGCCAGGCGCTGGGGGACAAACTGACCCGTGAGCAGAAGAAGCTGTGGAAAACCTCCTCCGGCTTTGACTCCATCCGTATGGTGTACGGCGTGGACCAGAGTCCCATCGGCAAAACTCCCCGTTCCACCCCGGCCACCTACGTGGGCTTTCTGGACGACATCCGGACCCTGTTCGCGCAGACGGCGGACGCCCGCAGGCTGGGCTTCGACCGCGGGCGCTTCTCCTTCAACACGGGGCAGGGCAACTGCGAATCCTGCAAGGGAACAGGCATGCAGAAGCTGGAAATGGACTTCCTGCCTCCCTGCTACGTGCCCTGTGAAACCTGCCGGGGCAAGCGTTACAACGCCGCCACCCTGACCGTGAGGTACAAGGGGAAAACTATTGCGGACGTGCTGCGGATGGACTTCTCGGAAGCGGCGGAATTCTTTGAAAGCCAGCCCCGCATTTCAGATCCCCTCAAATTGCTGGCGGAAACCGGTCTGGGCTATCTGACACTGGGGCAAGCCTCCAACACGCTCTCCGGCGGGGAAGCCCAGCGGCTCAAGCTGGTGACGGAGCTCATCAAGGGGCGGCGCGTCAGCCGGAACGCCTTGATGAAAGGCAAGGAACTGCCCGGCGACCTGTACCTCATTGAGGAACCCTCCATCGGCCTGCATCCGCGGGACGTGCGTCTTCTTATCGACGTGCTGCACCGCCTGGCGGACCAGGGGAATACGGTCATTGTCATTGAGCACAACACGGAAATCATGGCGGAGGCGGATTATATTATCGACATGGGGCCCGGACCGGGAGAGGAAGGCGGCCGCATCGTAGCCAGCGGAACCCCGGAGCAAATCGCTCAAAAGGATTCGCCCACAGCGGAATACATACGCCGGGAGTTGGTTGAGAGTAAATAGCCGTAACATCTGCAACGCCGTTCCGGATTTTTTCGGAACGGCGTTTTTATGTATGGACAAAGGCCGATTTTGTCAGATGACTCCTATAATTGTTTATAGAAAATAGGTGAGGGTACAGAATGTGGCGTTAAAGTATTTCCAGATATTTTTTTAATATTATCATTCATCATATCTACTTCATACCATTCATTGTCTATACACACGGAAATGGTATGAATATCATTTCGATAAATACAGGAAACCGCCTGGTTAAAGGGTATGTCAGGCAACGAAGAATACTTTTTCCACAGGACATACATATCTCCTTCTTGAAAATAGTATAAATAATAGTCTTTATAAATATTACGACCGTGTAGATTAAAGGGATCTTCCAAAGACGGACAAAATAGAATACTATGCCCAATTATAAAAATTGTAACCAATATTGATAATATTACGACAAAGTATTTTATGATTTTCATAATTTTAAAAAGGAGGACAAATGTTGGTCGGTTCAAGATGTTCTGGTACTACATGCTTGAATATGCCGCCGTTCAAAGGAGGCGGGTATTTCAGTTTCTGGAAAAGCAATCGTTTTGGAAGGTTTCTGGAAATAGTACAACAAAGTATTCAATTTAAATACTTTATGGTCAAGATTTGTTTTTTCTAAGCTTCAAAAACGCACAGAATAGTAATAGGGAAAATAGTAGTAATAAGCAAAAACAAATAAGGAGTCCTATCATACTTGACAATATGGAACTGCCAAAAGTGTATTGCTCCGGATCCTCGGGATTAACATAGAGACGGACCAGATTTCCTTTCGTGGCATTTTCCCCATGCTGGTGCCACAGGAAACTTTTCTCATACAGGGATGTATACAATTTTTTCCCTTTCCAAGAATATGCTACACGGAATCCATCCTTGTGTTCAGATTTCTGCATTTCCTCCACTCTCCCCTGGATTTCAACCCAGTGTCTGGAATATTTATAATTCACGTATTCCACAGATAAAGGAAGACCTGTTAGTATCGTGCCAAAAAAGCATAAAAGAGAAAGCGCCAATGCGGACCGTTTTTTTACGGAATTTATCCGCTTTCTGTATTCATCAAGTAATCTTTTTTCACTGCTCGTATCAATTTCAGCCGTTAATTCCGGATATAGGCTGGAGATCTGGCGGAATATTTTTAATACCAGTAATAATTACCTGATGAAAGAACAACGTCTGATCTGCCTGCCTCCTGAATTTTGATACTGTATACGACTGGAGCCATCAGGAATGCCTGGACCTTACCATTGTTTTTAAAGATATGGGCATTTGAACCGGAAGGACCGCTTTCCAGAATAATACGGGTATCGCCGCTTAAAGGAATCTGCTTTGATGCCATGCGTATTCCCAGCACATATTGGTCAATAACAATTTTAAAATGATCTAAGACAATATGTAATTTTCCAAAAACAATCAGCAAACTGATGTAGAAAGTTGCAATAATGAAAATCAAAGAAAAAAAGGACGTGATTCCCAGAATTATGAAATGGCCATTGGTTTCCTTATTTAATTCGATGATAAATGAATATAAAACGACGGGAAAGAATATGCAGATGAAACAGAGGAATAGGAAAACCACTATCACTATCGGGTTAATTCCTGAAATCCATCTGTTATTAAAAATTATTGTAGTCATAACATATTTTAATTCAAAAAAGTATTTTATATACTTAATGAATTCCTGTCAAGATTATTAAAAATAAATAACTTAGTTCAATTTCAATGCAGGATTTTTAAATTCGTAAAGATCACTTCCCGGGGATAAATTATTGAGTACATCTATTATATAGGGCATGGAGGGAGAGAAAACAGGTTTTAGCCGTGGTGACTTTGAGGTATCCGAACCATTCATGTCGGGTATTGGCGGAAGCCGGGCGTTTGGCAACAAGGACGGGAGCGGTGAGACCGTTGACGAAGAAGTCGCCTTGTAAATGGTTGCGACTGTTCTGAAAACAGAGACTACCAGTGTAAACACGCTGGAAGCGTTAAGGAGGATCGATGAGTTTTGGAGGCGGATGGCAATGTGGAAAAAGGGAAGGATTCTTCTCCGGTGGCAGGTATTTCTTTGCCATATTTTCCAAACTTGTCCATTGCCAGGATAAAAGTTTGCGTGCTAGCGTCGCTCAGTGAATCCACTTGAGAATTAACCCATGAGCACCTCCTTAAAGAAAATCTATGTCAACGGCTTCCCCAGCCTCTACGGCGGAGCGGGAACCGAACTCCACCACCAGATCCTGGTCTGGAAACACATGGACATTGACGTCCACATCATCCCCACCAACGACGGCTTCCAAAACGAAATCCTCTATCTGGACATGGTCAGGCTGGGCGTCCATATCCACGCTCCCAACGACTGGTCCGTCCTGGAAGAAGGCGATGCCATCATCGGATTCTGCAACGGCGAATACCTGGAAAACCTCCCCGCCATCCGCCAAAAAACCAGGCGCACCATCTTCGTCAACTGCATGACCTGGCTCTTCAACAAGGAAAAGGAACTCATGAAGCAGGGCATGATTGCCATGTTCCTCTACCAGAACGAAGAAGTCCGCCAGAAAAACATGCCCCTGCTCAAGCGCTGCAACGACGATCCGGCCATCTCCTTCCTCACCTTCAAGCCCTACTTCCACAACGACTCCTTCCCCTTCATCGCCGAGAGAAGCGGGGAATACTTCGGCTGCGGGCGCATCTCCCGGCAGGACGCGGACAAATTCGCCGCCAACACGCTCCACATCTACGAATACTTCGTCTCCCCTCTCTTCAAGCGTGGCCTGTTTTTGGGCTTCGACCAGAGGAGCCGGGAGAAAATCGGAGAGCCCTACGGGTGGATACGCACGGCGCGCGACCAGAGGGAGGTGAGCCAGCAGGACTTCTACAAGCACTGTGAAATAGTGCTTCAGCCCACGGACACGACGGAAAACTGGCCGAGAGTGGGCTTTGAGGCGATGGCCAGCGGAAGCGTACTGGTGGTGGACAACCGCGGAGGTTGGCGCCAGATGGTGGAGCACGGCAAAACCGGATGGCTGTGCGACCATGAAAGGGACTTCATCTACTACGCCAGCAAGATGGCCTACGAACCGAACCTGAGGAGGGATATGGCGGAGGCGGCTCGGGAGCGCGGTATGGAGCTGGGGGGGCTGGAATCGTCGGTAGCCAGCTGGGAGGAAATCTTTGAAGCGGTGGAACAGCTTCCTGCCTAGAAAGGAGAAAAGACATGAAAAAGCAAGTGAAGATACTGGTAGGAATCTGCTCGTGCCAGCGGATGAAGGAAAAGAGGGATGCGGTGAGGGAGACGTGGCTGAGGCATCCGGCGGATGGGATAGAATGCGTGTTCTTCGTGGGAGGAAAGGAAGGAGTGGAAGAGGAAAGGAGGGATACGGTGGTGCTGGACACAGCGGACGGCTACAACGAGCTTCCGGGGAAGGTGAAATCTTTCTTTGTGTATGCGCTTGAGAACTACGACTTTGAGTGGTTGTTCAAGTGCGATGACGACACGTATGTGGACTTGGGACGTTTGGAATCCCTGGTTGATGATGAGTATGACCTGATCGGGGATGCGCTGGTGTCCATGCGCAACTCACCGAGTGGAGGAGCGGGTTATTTCCTGAAGAGAAGCATGGTGGAGAAGCTTGTGGAGGCGCCCGGTTTTCCTGACTGCGGAGCGGAGGACCTGATTGTGGGTGAACTGGCAGGAAGGCTGGGAGGCCGGCTGAAGTCAACCGGCCGTCTTTACATGAGCAATGTCCATTATCCGTATAAGGACAACGACATGGTGACGGCGCACTGGTGTACGCCCGCCATTCTGCGTGCCCTGCATACTTTCAATCACAAAGTTCCTTCAGTTGTTTGCGACGTAGAACATCTCCATTGGAAAGGCGAGATGCTGTTTTATTCCAATGGGGTGTTCCGCCGCCGTGATACTTCCTGTTATGGCTGGTGGAGTGTTGGACAGAAAGAGGAACTGACGTTGAAATGGCAGATGTGGCCGATGGAACAGCTTCTTCTAGAAGGAGATTCCTATATCGGCTCGGAAATGGAAATTCACCAGCGCCCAGGCATGCCTTCTCTGTACCGGTTGTGGTCTGAAAGCCCCCCCTCTGCCAGCAGTGCCGAAATCATGGACCAGTCTCCTCTGCTGTACATTCACCTGGGCTGCGGCAACCGGAGATTGAATGGCTGGTTGAACCTGGATTCCCCCAACTATGACATTACCCGTCCGCTTCCATGGAAGGATAGCTCGGTAGATGCATTTTATCTGGAACATGTGATCGACAAGGTCACGCCCCCAGAAGCCTGCCGTTTCTTTGCGGAGGCATTCCGTTGCTTGAAACCGGGAGGCATTTTGCGTCTGAGTTTCCGTGATATTCGTTTGATGCACGGGGTGATTTCTCCCGCATTTAAACAATATTTGAAAAAACGGCTCCGGGAAAAGCCGGTTCCGGAACATGACTTGTGCATTCTTATGGAAGCCTACCGGCATCAGTCCCTGTGGAATACCGATTTTCTAAGATATCTGTTGGAGGAATTCGGATTTCACGTTTCACAGCATGCTCCGGGCGAGTCACGTTATCTGCATCTTCAATGCCTTGAAAGACGCATTGACCGTGACGAGCATCCTTTTGACCTACTGGGCGCCGTTTGCCTGGATGCGGGGAAGCCGAAGAAGAGCAAATCCAGAAAGCTCCCGTCTTTGTCTTCTGATTCAGAACAGATTTCTCCCGAATACGTTACTACGCAATTCATTCCAAACTCACGAACAGGCAGACATTTGTTCCAGATAGCCGCCACTTACGCCCATGCGCTTAGAACGGATGTGGGATGCCGCATTCCCTGGCGGCACGATTTGAACACCTGGAAGCTGATGTCTTATTTGGGGGGTGCGTGTTCCCCGTGTCCGGATGGCGGTTATTCTGATCCCGTAACATACAGGGAATCCAGATTTTCTTACAGGTCCATCCCGGATACGGTCCGTCGCGGCGCGTTGAGCGGCTACTTTCAGAGTGAACGGTATTTTAAGGATTTTGCTGAAGAAATACGTTCGCTGTTCCAGCCCCTCATCGCACCCGTGCGGGAAAGTACAGCCGGCGTTCATCTGAGAATGGGAGATTACCTTCAGAAAACGGATGTGTACCATACCCCGGATGCCGCCTTCCTTAATGAGGCGTTTAAAAATCTTTCCGACAATATCAGAACACTGGTTGTTTTTTCCGACTCTCCGGATCTGGCCCGGAAGCTGGTGGAGGATGTTCCGGAAGCCAGGCGTTTTGAAATAGTCATGGATGAGCATGAAACACTGGACGCCCTGCGGGAATTGACGGCCATGCAGGAACTTGTCCTCTCTTGCTCCTCCTTTTCCTGGTGGGGGGCGTGGCTGGGCTCCCAGCAACGGGTTTTCATTCAAAAAAAGTGGTTTACCGGAAATATTGAAGATGAACAGGATATTTTCTGCCCAACCTGGATTAAACTTTAACATTGAAATTTTATGAAATGCGTCTTGATTGTATCTTCCGGCGAGATGGCGGAAGGAGCTTCCGAACTGCACCGGATGGGATATGAATTGGAACTCTATCCTTCCACCCGGGATCTTTCATCCTTGAAGGATACACGGGAGAAGGAAAGCGCCGCATTTATCGGACGGGAGCCTTGTTCCGCGGAACGCTCCCATGTCCGTTCCCTGAGGGCATCCTTCATCCAGGTATTGGAAGACAGGAGATATGCCGGAAATGACTTGATTATCTTCGGAGAAAGCGATGCCGTTCCCATGGTGGCTTCATCACGTTTGGAGGCGGCTTTGAGGAAAGAGATGGAGGAGCACCCGGAAACGGATATTTTCAGACTCTTTCACCATGCCGTCTGGTCGCCTCAGGGAAATCCGTTTGAGTCTGATGAACTTTTGTTTGAAGATTTCAAAACGGGAGGGACCGACTCCAACACGGCCTATGTATGGGGAACGCATGCCATGGTAATTCCCTCTTGCAAACGGAAAAAAGTCATTCAGGTTTTTGCCGATTATCGGCTGCCAACAGATGTTGCGTTGGAGGCGGCCAACAGCAGTGGCGAACTCAATATTCGGGTTGCCCGTCACAATTTGTTTTACCAGCATGAACGGACAAAAAAAAGACCGGCCTGCCGCATTGCGGCCTGCCTTGCTTCCTACAGGCGTTTGACGGATTTACAGAGGCAAATCTGGTGCATGATGGACCAGAGCTATGAGAATTTCCATGTTTTTGCCGCTGTTAAAGGCATTCCGGAAACAACATACCGCAAGACCGTTCTTCCTCTTTTTGAGCATTTCATCCAGGAAGGACGGCTGACAATGAGGCTGTTCCCGAACAAAAACCAGCTTTCCAACTTTTTAGATACGGTACGGGATCTGGATATCTCCAACTACGACCTTTTTGCCAAAATTGACGACGATGATTTGTACGGAAGGGACTATTTTAAATCCGTCAATGACTTCCATCAGCATCTTCCGCCGGAATTCAGCAGTTATTACTGCGGCTTTGGCCAATATCTGAACGCCCGTGGGGGTTATCCGCTTTGCGGGAATGGCTTTTTCAGCTGTTTCGGTCCCACCATGGTATTCAGCAGAGATGTCCTTGAAAAATTAATCACCTGTGAGCAGGAGCCCGGAAGAATCTCCGAGATTTCTCCAAGGCTGGGACATTCCGGATACGGGTTTACGGAGGATAATCTCATGCATAAGCTCATGATTGACACCGGGAGTTGCAACCGTATCCGTTACGTACAGGAAATGTCTCTTCCGATGCATTTGGTCATTCAGACCAACAATGCTTCCGTGATACGCGGAGGACTGGTGCCGGGAGACTTCCGGGGAAGAAACTGGCGCATCTCCACCAGCCGGGCCAATGCCGAATCGCTCATGGAAATCAGTCATCCCCAATGGTACGACATCGTACGTGTTTTTGACGGCCGGGCATGCCGTTTTCAGAGGAATGACTGGGCTGACGTCCTTTCCTTGACCGATGAAGAAGTGACCCTTAAATGGGATCAATGGGGAACGGAGACATTCAGAAGGAAAGAAGACGGTTCGTTTTTCCTTTCAGGAAATGGAAATCAGCAGCATTCTCCTTCCTCACGGAAAAAGAAAGTGGCTGTACTATATATCTCTACAGGGCGCTATATAACCTTTTGGAAAGATTTTTATGCAGCCTCCAAGCAATATTTTCTGCCAGGCCACGATGTCCGCTATTTTCTGTTCACGGATCATGATGAAGTAAAAACTGCTGATGATGTAACGCTTGTCAGCAAGCCGTTCTATCCCTGGCCGATGGAAACCTTAAGGCGGTTTGAGACTTTCTTAAGTATTGAGAAAGAATTGCAGGAATATGACTACATTTATTTTATGAATGGTACGTTATTGCCGGTCTCTCCCATTGGAGAGGAAATCTTTCCGAATGATCGGCAGGGACTTGCCGTGACTCTTCATCCGGGATTTTACGAACTTCCCCGTTCCTGTTATCCCTATGAAAAAAATGGAATGTCCGAAGCGCGAATTCCTCCCGGACAGGGGGAATACTATGTCGCCGGAGGTTTCAATGGAGGAAAGGCCAGGGACTTTCTTTCCATGTGCCGGGAATTGGCAGGGGCTGTCAAACGGGACCTCGACAATGGAATTATAGCTGTCTGGCATGATGAAAGCCACATCAACAAATATGTGATCGGCAGGCATCCCCTTGTTCTGGGACCGGAATATTTGTTCCCTGAGACTCTGGTATTTAACCGCTATCATCTTATGGGGCTCAAGCATAGGGTTAAAATCCTGGTGAAGGATAAATCGCTTTCCAAATATGGAGGGCACGCGTGGTTGAGAAAGCAGTCATGAATGGCAAGAAATCGACGCGTGTGGCCTTTGCCGACTTTTGGCAGGGATTCAATCCGCATGATTCCATTTTATCAGCAGTCTTAAGGGAGCGGCTGAATATGGTCATTGTGGATAGGCAGGATGAAGCCGATTTGCTGATTTACTCCGTCTTTGGAAATGCATACCGCCAGTTTAAAGGCATCCGGGTTTTCTATACGGCTGAATCTGTAAAACCGTTGTGGGATGAATGCGACTATGCCATTTCATTCATGAGGGAGGATGTCCTCTATCCCGAATGCCATTTGCGTCTTCCCAACTGGATGGGAAGGGATTATATAAAAAGGACTGGGGTAGTGGAACAATATCCCAAGGATAAAAGATCTCTTTTGTCCAGGCACACGCGTTTTTGCAACTTTGTATATTCCAATGGGAATTCTCCGGAAAGAATTCACTTTATGCGTCTTCTTTCCCAATACAAGCCCGTAGATTGCGGAGGTACGGTGCTGAACAACATGGGAGAATGTGTGCGGGACAAGATCGCCTTCTGTTCATCCTATAAATTTACGATTGCCTTTGAAAACTACCCGGCTGCCGGTTACACTACTGAAAAACTGATTGACCCTCTGGCAGCCCTTTCCCTCCCCATTTACTGGGGTGCACCCGATGTCGGAAAGGAAGTCAATCCGTCACGGTTTGTCAATGCCGGGGATTTTTTATCCCCGGAAGCCCTGGCTGAATACATTATCCGGCTTGACCAGGATGAAGAGCTCTATCTGAGTTACATGGATGGTCCCGTTTTTGCTCCCGGCCGGCCGGACATCAGGGAATACATGCATCGCCTGGAGGAATTCTTTTCCATGGTAGTTTCAACGGGGAAAATATGCCGTACCGGCAGGCCGCACATCCAGGCGCGGCGCTTACATCATGGCTATCCTGTAATGTCCCGGTATGATGATGGCAAGCAATGGCATGGGAAAATGGAACTCAGGCTGCCCCGGATGGTGAAAAAATCCGTTTCTTCTGTCTTTGAGCCAGGTAAAGAAGACACGGCCTCGCGTTTGTTTTATAAACTGGCCGTTATTCCGGCCAAAAAAAACTCGGAGCGCTGTCCCGGTAAAAACTGTCGCTTGTTCGCAGGGCGTCCGTTATTCTTATATTCTGTTTCGTATGCTCTTCAGGAAGGGTTTGTACCGGTTGTCAGTACGGACAGTGAAGATATCATGGAATGCTGCCGCCGGGAAGGCATCCGTTATTTCCGGGAAACGGTGGATGACCGGAGAATGGAAAATTGCGTTCGCCAGGTTCTGTCCAGATTCTCTTGTGAAATATTGGCCGTCCTTCAACCGACTTCTCCCTTGCGCAGGGCAGGACTCTTGCGCCAGATGGCGGAAGACATGGAAAAAGGGGAAATTCACTCAGCCTATACGGCCCATAGAATTAAAATGATCGGCCATCTGGATGGGCAATTTCACGTGGCTCATCGCGAACAGGATGCCAGGAAATTTTTCTATTTCTTTGATGGCAATATTAATATTATCACACGGAAGCATTTTCAGGAATCCGGCACTCTGTTTGATAACGGTTCCCGTCCGTATTCAAACGATTTTCCCTGTTGTTTGCAAATTGATACGGAAGAGGAATGGAAGCTGTTGTCAAGATTAAGCGGAAATGAAGAATATCAGCGTTTTCTGGCTTCTGAAGGACACAAGAAACGAGTATGCATCATCTCCAATAAACGGAATTTGAAACGCAATTATTCAGCATTTGTTGATTCCTGTGACCAAGTCATGCGGGTTAGTAAAATGGATAACCTGAATTCCGGTTTGGCGGGAACAAGAACGGATATCCTTTTGATTTCATGCTTTCCCGGGTATCTGTCTTTTTCTCCTGCGGAAAGGCATATGGATATGCTTCCTGAAATCCCGGAAATCTATTTCAATAATGAAGAATTGGAGTATTCCAATGAATTTGCCTGCCGGGAAGGTCTGAAAAACTGGAAATTCATGCCGGGAGCAGTTCATCGGAGTACCCCTAACTTCACGACATTGAGCAAAGCTCTTTGCCTGGCGGACTATCTGTTTCCTGATGCCCAACTCTATTACTTGGGAGATACGGATATGAATGTGAGAGCTCCCGGAATTCCCAAACATCATGCTCCTGTGGAAAATGCCTATATTCAGTCCCTCATCGCCCATGGAAGGGTAATTCCCATTCTGGAGGATGAGGCTGGGGAATTTCATTATTCCTCTCCTCCATTGCCGGGTTCCGCTTCTTTAGAGATTCCCTCAATGCCACAGGAATCCGTGCAGGACATTGTCATCAGGCATCCCCAATGGACGGATCAATTTCGTATACATGGGAAACGGGGACGCAGGCTCCACGGCAATGATACTGCAGCTATTCTTCATCATGATGAAGAAAAGCTCGTTCTTCAATGGGACAACTGGGGCAGGGAGGAATTTTATGAAACGGAAAAGGGAAAATACCAATACCTGAATTACCATTGTTCCTCTTCCATTAATGAAGTGAATAAATATGCGGATGAATTGCTCATTAATCTCTATGACGGCAATAATTCCGTATTCCGTAACTTGCGGAGTCCCTTCATGGGCATTAAACATCATCAATGGGAAGGGCTTCTCCTGCTGGACCGCATGCAGCTTGATATCGAACATAAAATAAGGAAGATGCCCGGACTCAAATCCATTCTTCTGACAGGCATTTGCAAGGATGCCCTCATGGCCCTGATTTTGGCCTTTCGGTTGAAAAAAGATTTTCCTTATCTTCACCTAGGCGTTTGGGGATGTCCCTGGCCGCTTGATTTCAGCGGCGAATCACCTATGCATCAGGGGAAATACATCTCTCCGGCGCATGAACAGGTAAGGAAGAAAAAAACGTTTTTGTCTCTTTTCCAACGTTATGGAGATCCTCTGGCGATACTGCGGCAGGAAAAATTCTCCGGTCTGCACCTGTTTGGTTTTTACAGTTCAAATCCACATTGGGACTGTGATGCAGAAGCAACAAGAAGATTAGAGCCTTATCTGACAAAAACATATGTTCATCACGCTGAAAATGATGAGGACATTGCCCTCGTTCATGGAAAAATCACACAATTGGTAAAGCAAAAACCGGAATTGATTCATTCATGGATGAACGAAATGTTTCATAAAATAACGCAAAGCGGATGCGGAGAAAATTCAAGTGAATCTGCAACAAGCATATCCGCCTGAAATTATAATATCATCCATATTTAAACACTGCCAGGATCAACATGAAATCTCTCATACAAACAGCAAGCTCTTCGGAAGAAAGGTTGGAACGGATAGGCTTTCTTCGTATTCTCAACGAAGAAAATACTATTATTCCCTGCCTTTTAAGTGTAGCTCCCGTTCTGGATCATATTATTATTCTGTGGTCGGATACGGAGGACCGCAGTATAGAGCTCATGGAAGCATGGAAACGGCATATTGAAGATAACTATGAGTGTCGCATGAGCTTTCTTCATTATCCGCATCATGTGGTTCCTCCCCGTTCCGTAGATGACTTGAGGATTCTTCCCAGGGAAAACAGGATTGATACCTACTTGAATTTCGGAATGGATTTCATCCGTGATCTTTACGCCGGGAAATCATTCTGTGTAGGTAAAGTGGATGCTGATCAAATCTATTTTACGCAGGAATTGGAGGAGGCTTTCCAAATGGCACGCAAACCGGAAGATTGCGTTTCCATAGGGGGCCATAATACTCTGGTTTTTCAGAAAAGGCTGATGATCTTTGGTCCACGGCCAAGAAACGGGGGAAGTGATTCATTAATTTGCGGCATGAACAATTTGCCGCATTTTGGAGTCGCTGCACCTTACGAAGTGGACATTGCCCGTCACCCCTGCATCAAAGCCTATTCCAGAGCCTGCTGGATGCACTTCCGGAGAAAAGCCAGATACAAAAATGTTATCCGGGAATTCAGGGAAGATGAGGTCATTCCTCTTCCTCAAAATCCCGGGTTGGTGAATCGTTTCCGGACTGATATCCTTCCGCTGCTTCAGGAGGCAAAAAGTCCGTACGTGGATCTATCCCTGGATTAAGTCCATAACGCAACATTTGGTGTCGGAACGTATCTCCCCGGAACAAGCTTCAGCGGGGAGACGTTGCCTCATACCTGGGGGACAACCTATTCTGCACATGGGAAAAACTGGCGGAGAGAGTGGGATTCGAACCCACGGTGGGTTTCCCCACGGCGGTTTTCAAGACCGCTGCATTAAACCGCTCTGCCATCTCTCCATGCAAAAAGCGTGGGCGTAAAGTATCTTGAAAATTTTTTGCTGTAAAGCCTGTTTTATGTTTCGCATGAGTTCAAAGCAGCAGGGAAAGAGGTGCCCCAGCACCCGTGAACGGGATAAGAACGGATTTGCAGCGGTTTGAGGGGAAGACGGCAGGGACGGTTTTTCCGCGAAAGGTTTCCGAATCGCCGCAGGATGAAAACGAGTGATGGCGGAACGGATTCCATAAAAGGCATCATGGATACAAAAGATGTTCGTTTACAGCTTGCAGGGAAGGCCGTGTATATGGGAATATAAGACATGGCCTCGTCTCCGGATTTTGTAGAATATGTTTGTTTCCAGCTCCGGCATGCCGGGGAAATTTCCTTCAAGAAAATGTTCGGGGAGTACGGTCTGTACTGTGACCGGAAATATTTCGGTCTGGTATGCGACAACCAGTTGTTTGTAAAGGTGACGGCTCCCGGGCTGGAGATGCTCCCGGAACAGGAGCAGGGCAGTCCTTATCCCGGTGCCAAACCGCATTTCCTGGTGACGGAACTGGACGATGACCGGGCTCTTTCCTCTTTTGTCCGGAAAACATGCTCCGTTCTTTCGGCTCCCGACGTTTTATCCGGTGGGAAAAAGAAAAAAACTTCCGGAGCAAAAAGAAACAGGCGTCTGTGACGCCTGTTTGTGTCGGAAATTGGACTGTCCGGCGGAAAAGGTTATTTTTCGTCGGAGGAGGAAGCGGCCAGGGCTGAAAGGGATTTTTTCAGGTTGGCCGCCACGGTCTGTGTGGCTTCGTTGTCGGACTCCGCGAATTTGTCCACAGCCTGTGTCAGGGATTTAAGGTCCGCTTCCGCTACCTTGCGCCCTTTGGCCTTGCGCTGTTCCAGCGCGGAAATCTTTTTATTGATATCCGCCAGCCTGGGCAGGTCCTTGTTGGCTTTCAGGGTTGCCAGGGCTTCATCGAACTCCTTGACGGACGGCACGGCGGTTTTCAGGCGCGTGATGGCAGAGACCGCTTCCAGAGGGTTGGTGCTGATTTGGGCCTGCACCATGTCCTTGGCGTCCCCCAGCCAGTCGTCAAAGGCGGCGCACACGGCCTGTGCTTCCTCATCGTCCGTCTTTTTTCGCAGGGGTGTGATTTTGGACTCGATGTTGCTGCCGTTGGAGACGACCGTTTTTGCCAGTGATTTGTACTTGTTCAACTCCACGTCTTCCAGAATGGGAAGGCCGCGTTCCGCCTTGAGCACTTCCTTTTTTACCAGGTCGTAAAGTTCGGGCGGGTATCCCTTGGCAACGACTTTTCCATTGGCCCCGATCAAGACGGCATGGGGCAGTCCGCCCGGGCAGGAGGCCGCCGGAATATCCAGCCCCTGGTAAACGGGGAAGGAAATATTCTTTTCTTCCAGAAACTGCTTCACCCTGGGGGAAAGTCCCTGCCTGTGGCTTCCAACGACGGTGAACCCCTTGGACTGGTATTTATCCTGGAGTTCCTGAAGGTGCGGCATGCTGGCGATGCACGGCGGGCAGTTGATGCCCCAGTATTCAAAAAAGACGACTTTCCCTTTCAGGCTGGAAGCCGTGATTTTCGGGCCGTGGATGTACTTGCTGTCGTCAAAGGCGGGGTAGGTGACCTTGGCACCCTTGCCGGTTTCCGCCGCATGAATGCATGCCGGCGCCGTAACGGCGGCCAGGGTTCCGGCAAGAAAAAGAGTGGTCAGGGTTCTCATATAAAAGAATGATGGAACATTTTCCATTGAGAGTCAAGCAGGGAACATGCATCCGTCCAGAAGTGCGGGTTTCCTGTGCCGGAGTACTCAGGCAATGTCCAGGCCCATGATATAGTCCGTCATGTAATAGCCGTGGCCGATGTGGAAGTCTCCGCGCTCCACTTCCTTCATTCCCATGCGGTTGTAAAATTCGACGGCTCTGGTGTTGTATCTGTTGACGTTCAGGCGCATCTGGCAGGGCGCGGGATGGATGCTCCTGATGTAGCTGACGGCTTGGCGGAACAGGTAGCTGCCGATGTGCTTTCCCTGGAAGCCGGGCAGCACGTAAATCTTCTGCAGGTGGAAGATGCCCGGTTCCTCCGGCTGCACGGAAAGGTAGCCGCAGTATTCCCCTTCGTGGGTGGCGATGAAGTACACGTGACCTTCCTCCATCTGCTTGAGCAGGTTGGCGGGGGAATACATCCAGTCCATCATGAATTCCATCTGGTCCCGGGAAAGGAGGTCCCGGTAGGTGGCGGGAAAAGCCTGCTGTGCCAGTTCGTGGATGAGCATGATGTCGTCTTTGGTGGCTTGGCGGAGTGTCGGCATGGCTACGAATGTTACACGGAAAGGCTTTTCATGAAAAGTGCGGCTTCCGTCCGCCGCCGGAATTTTCCGGCAATGGCTGACTTTTTTCTCCATGTTTCCGGACCGGGACCTTACGATGAATGACACAGGCTTTTTTGACGGAAACCGTGGGGGAATCCTGTCTGTAATGTGAGCACCGTATGCACATCCGATCATGAGAGAACCCTATCCCATACAACAATGGCTCCCCGCGGGGCCGCTGAGGGACATGGGGGAAAGATATGTGAGCCAGCTTCCCGACGTGGAGCAGAATCCCATACGGCCGGAATCCCTCATGCATCATTCGGACCATTCCTGGTCGGAGTACCTGGTGGCGTATTCCCTCCTGTATCCCGGGGTGGTGATTCTCCTGGCCATTCTGGGCGGCGCGGGCATGTGGGCCATGTTCCATTTCTGCAAGAGAAGGGAATACAGGCACCGCATCGTGTGTCCGGAATGCGGTACCGTGATGTATCCCTGCGGCCTCCACTGTCCCAAATGCGGAGCGCCGAATCCCTTTCCCCGCGCCCTGAACTGGCTCGGGTATTCCCGTCTCCGGAAAGTGGTGCCGGAATCCGGAAGAATCAGGCATGAAGAAGCCCTGCGTAGCTTCCGCAGGTGCTTTTACTGCGGGGAGCCGCTGAAGGAACCCACCCTGCTGCAGAAATGCCCGGCGTGCGGGAAGGCCGTGCTCCAGGGGGAACGGTCCGTGGACATTTATGACACCTACATTTCCCGGCGTACCTGGTGGACCTTCGGGGCCGTGGTGTTTCTGGGGATCATCCCCATTCTGGGGCCTCTCCTGGCCTCATCCCTGTACAAGCGGACGCTCATTGACCCCTATTCCCTGTACATGACCGTATTCCGGGAAAGCTTCCTGATGGTATTCCTCTTTCTGTGCCGCCACCTGTTCCGGCTGCTGCCCTTCATCGGCATCATCGGGATGCCGATTCTTTGCCTGACGGAATACCATGTGTACCGCAGGATGTTTCTCTGGAAGACGGAAAAGTACGAATTCGGGGAAAATTAGACCGTCCCGGCAGCGGCTCGGCATTTCCTGCCTTTCCGCCGTCCGGGAAGATGTTGTTGTGAATGGCTGCGCGGGTGATTGACTTGGCGGCGGGACGGCGTACCGTTGCCGTCATGAGAAATCTTTACGCGGTTCTTCCATGCGTGGCCGCCGGCGGCCTGGTGCTGGCGGCCTGTTCCGTGACTTACGGGAACAAGGCGGTGGCTTCCGCTTCAAGCTATGAAGGACTGAAGCCGGGCAGGGCCACCAAGGCCGACGTTTACGAGACACTGGGGCAGCCTTCCGACGTGCTGGAGATGGAAAAGGGAGTGCTGTGGACGTACCGCTACCGGAAGGCGAAAAACAATCTGGTGGGCAATATCCCCCTGTTTGGCGTGGGGCTGATCGCCGGAGGCAAAAATGGAGACGTTTATACCGTTCTAGTCCTGTTTGACCGGAAGGGCGTTCTCCTGTCCCGTACGGCGGACCGTCGGAAGCTGTATACGTCCAACCTGGCTTCCCTGAAGCGTTCCGTGGACGATATGATGGAGGACAACTCGTCACACCGGAGGGTGGAAGCGGAAATGAAAAAGATAGGCAAGCCGTTCAGCGAGGAGGCCGCTAGGGAAAGCCGTCTTCTGGAATCGTCTCTTGATTAGCCGGTTGTCATTTCTCTCCGGCTTATCGTTATAAGTATGACAAAAGGAGGAATTTTTTCTATTGCTATAAATGTATCTTGTACAATAAGTAGGCGCCGTTCCCCGCGGGAACGGTGCGGTTCCTCACTGAACGCTTCCTGTTCCAAGGGGTTCAAACCTGATAGAAAAACATGATGAACGTAAAGAACAAACTGGCATCGGTTCTGGCAAGGGCCTTCTCGCCGAAGGCCGCGCCGGAAGGCAACGTGAACAGGGAGGCTAAAGCCTCCAAAAAAATGGAAGACTGGCTGAAATCTTCCAGAATGAGGTCCTTTTAAAATGATCTGAGAAAACAGGCCGGTTTGGGCGTTTCATGCCCGGATCGGCCGGATGGCGGGGGCGAGTGCCGCAACGTGTTCTTTTTACTGGAAAAGATATGTCTTGATGACAGTTGCGCCTTGACTATGGAGGTGGAATGTCCGTTCATCTGAGCAGACATGACCATACCCGGAATACTTGAAGAAAAGTTATCGGCCGCATTGAAGGCGGTATTGGGGGCGGACCTTCCCGCCGATTTTCGCGCCACCGTGGCTCCGTCCGCGGACTTGCGCTTCGGGGACTACCAGAGCAACGCCGCCATGGTTCTGGCCAAGCAGTGCCGAACGAATCCCCGCGCGCTCGCCCAGCAGGTGGTCGACCAGGCGGGGGAGGACGATGTCTGCTCACTGGAAATCGCCGGACCGGGCTTCATCAATTTCCGCATCAAGCCGGAATTTTACGCCTCGCGCCTGCTTGCCATGCTGGCGGACGAACGGCTGGGCGTGGAGCAGGTGCGGGACCCCAAAACGATCGTGATCGACTTTTCCGCGCCCAACGTCGCCAAGCCGATGCATGTGGGCCACATCCGTTCCACCATCATCGGCGACGCCCTTTCCCGCGTAGCCCGCTTTGTAGGCCACAAG
Organism: Akkermansia biwaensis; assembly: GCF_026072915.1. Classification (NCBI taxonomy): domain Bacteria; kingdom Pseudomonadati; phylum Verrucomicrobiota; class Verrucomicrobiia; order Verrucomicrobiales; family Akkermansiaceae; genus Akkermansia; species Akkermansia biwaensis. Next base: position 3,145,951 of record NZ_AP025943.1, on the reverse strand, counting down.
GTCATTACGGACAACCACATCGGCGACTGGGGAACCCAGTTCGGCATGATCCTGTGGGGCTGGAAAAACATTCTGGATGAACAGGCCCTGGAGGCCAACCCCATTGATGAGCTGCTGCGGGTGTACAAGGACGTGAACCTGATGTGCAAGGAAAAGCCGGAACTGCTGGATACCTGCAAGGCGGAGCTGGTGAAGCTCCAGGCCGGGGACGAAGAAAACCTCGCCATCTGGAAGCGTTGCGTGGAGGTCTCCAAATCCGGTCTTTCCAGGATTTACGACCAGCTTGACATCCACTTTGACTACTGGCTGGGGGAAAGCTTTTACAACGACGCCCTGGCTCCGCTGGTGGACGGCATGATCGCCGCCGGAATGGCCCGGGAAAGCGACGGAGCCATCTGCGTATTTTCCGACGGCTCCGTTCCGCCGAATGAAGACCCCTTCCTGGTTCAGGAAAAGGGCGAATGGCGCGCCAATCCCTGCATTATCCGGAAGGCGGACGGCGGTTTCCTTTACGCCACGACGGACCTGGCCACGCTGGACCACCGGATCAGGACCTGGGGCGCGGACTCCATCTGGTACGTGGTAGGCGCTCCTCAGGCGCTTCATTTCCGCCAGATCTTCTCCGCCCAGCGCCGCCGCGGCATGGAGGGGGATTACCGCCACATTGCGTTCGGCTCCATTCTCGGCGACGACCGCAAACCCTTCAAGACGCGGTCCGGGGATACCGTTTCCCTTCAGGATGTGCTGGATGAAGCCATTGAACGGGCCGCCCGCGTAGTGGAGGAAAAAAGCGCGGACATGCCGGAAGAGGAAAAAAAGCGCGTTTCGGAAATCGTCGGCATCGGCGCCGTGAAATTTGCGGAACTCTCCCAGAACCGGATGACGGACTACGTATTCAACTGGGACAAAATGCTGGCCCTCCAGGGGGACACGGCTCCCTACCTTCAGAACTCCTACGTGCGCGTCCGCTCCATTTTCAGGAAGCTGGACGGCGCTCCGCTGGACTGGACCGCTCCCGTGGAGCTCTCCCGGGACGCGGAAATCCACCTGGCAAGACTTCTCGCCCGTTATGGGGAAGTCGTTCCGCAGGTGCTGGACGACTGCCGTCCGAACGTCCTGGCCGCCTACCTGTTCGATCTGGCCCGCGCTTTCCATTCCTTCTATGAAGCCTGCCCGGTCCTGAAATCGGAAGGCGCCGTTCGCCATTCCCGGTTGGCCCTGTGCGAGCTGACCGCCCGAACGCTGGAACACGGGCTGGGGCTGCTTGGCATCCGCGTGCCGGACAGAATGTAACCAACACCGCCTTATCCCATGCAGTTCCCCTTCAACCGTGTTTTTCTGGCTGCCGCGTGCGGCTTGTGTGCGGCTCTTTCCGCAAATGCCGCTCCCTGGCTGGACCGTCCCGTCCTGAATGCATGGAAGAAGGAGGCCGCTGCCGTTCATCCGGCTCAGGCCCCGCCGCTGCCTCCCGGTGTGGAAATGATGGCCGTCTGCACCTCTTTCCCCGCGGCCCAGCCGCTGGTGCTGGAGGGGATGACGCACCTGCTCACCTTCGGCGACATGAAGGCGTACCGGAAATTTTCCGCCGCCCTGAAGCTGGACCCCGACTGCCTGATGGCTCATTGGGGCGTATGCATGAGTCTCATGGCGGCAGGGCCGGAATTCCAGAAGGAGCGCGTGGAATCCATGAAAAGCATGAAGGAGCTGGCGCTTCATCCCGCCTTCCCGGAACATGAACGGGCTTATGCGGACGCCCTGGCCGTGCTTCTCATGGATGGCCCGGAAGAAGCCCGCAAGGCGTGGAAAACTCTGTACGAGACATGGCCGCGCGACCCTTACGCCCCCCTGTTTTACGCCATGCTCCTACGGGACGGCTTTGACGACCGGGGCAAACCCGGAGAAGGGCAGGAGGAAGCTGTCCGCATCGTGGACGAAGTGCTGAAAAAGCGTCCCGGCTCCCAGGCGGCCCTGTTCATGCGCGCCCTGCTGGATGAAGTGGCTCCCGTCATCCCCCCGGAAACGGTGGAAACCGCCCGCAGGGCCGTGGCCGCCAACCCGCAGTCTTCTTCCGCCCATCACCTGCTGGGCCATTTCCTGTTCCGGACGGGGGATTATCGGGGCGCCTCCGCCGCCTTTAAAAAATCGGAGGACCTGTGCATAGACTGGGAGAAATCGGAAAAAGTACCCCGCGCCCTCAACGATGCCTACTTCCGTTCCGCCATTTACCGCGCGGTTTCCGAATTCTGCGCGGGCCGTTACAAGGAGGCGGACAGGATAGCCTCCGCCGTCGCCTCCGTTCCTCTGGACAAAGAATATCCCCTCGCCCCCGGAACGCTCCTGCAAATATGGGAGGCCAGGAACCTTCCCGTGCGCCTCATGCTGGCCAATCCGGACCTTCCCCGGCAGGAATACGTCCTCAAGGCCTCGCCGGCTCCCCTCCCCAAGGGCTTCCCGGACCTGAGCAACGGCATGATGGCCATGCTCACCCAGTACATGGGGGCCAAATACTCCTCGCAGCAGGGTGGGGCGGCCGCCGTATCCGCCCGGTTTGACAAGCTCTCCGGCATCATCCGTCTGCTGATGGACGGCGCGGCGACGGCCAGGCAGCAAATGAGCCTTTCCTACTGGGTCCGTAGCCTGCAGCTCGGCAACGCGTATGCCATGGAAATCCGCGCCATGATGTTCCCTGAATCCGCCAACATCTGGCTTTCCAACGCCATCCGGGACCAGCGCTTCGCCTCCCTTCTGCTGCCCCCCGTGCTGCCGTATCCGGAAGAATGGATTCTGGCCCGCGCCTGTCTGAAAGCCGGCAAACACAAGGAAAGCCTGGAAATGTGCGAGCAGGGGCTGAAACGCTTCCCCAACCACGCCGGAGTGCTGGAAACCATGAAAAAGGCCCGCGCCGCGGCCAAATAATCCTTTTCAATAAAACCCATTAATCGACATGAACCATCCTTATCTGGACCCCTCCTTCCTGGTCTCCTGGTCCCGGCTGACGCCGGAAGCCATCAAGCCGGACATTACGGAAGCCATCTCCCGCGCCAAGACGAACATCCAGGCCATTTGCGACCTGCCTCTGGACTCCCTGACTTATGAAAACACATTCGGCGCCCTGGAAAAAGCCTCCGAGGACCTGAACCGCGGCTGGGGCCGCATCATGCATCTGGACTCCGTGAACGACGAACCCTCCCAGCGCGAAGCCATCGGGGAAATGCTGCCGGAGGTGGTGGCCTTCTCCTCCTCCGTTTCCCTCAACCCCATGCTGTGGAAGGTGCTCAAGGCCGCCGCGGCCTGCGACTGGGTGAAAGACCTCTCCCCCGTGAAGCAGCGCTTCATCCAGGAAACCCTGGCGGACTTCCGCGAAAGCGGAGCGGATCTGCCGGATGAAGTGAAACCGGAATATGCGGAAATAGAAGCGCAGCTCTCCCTCAAGACCAAGAAATTTGCGGAAAACGTCCTGGACTCCACCAATGCGTGGGAACTGGTGGTGACGGATGAGGCGGAGCTTTCCGGCCTGCCGGAATCCGCGCGGGAAGCCGCCCGCCTGGACGCCCTGGCCAACGGCCACGGTACGGAAGAAAAACCCGAATGGCGCTTCACGCAGAAATTCACCTCCCTTCAGCCGGTTCTGCAATTTGCGGATTCCGACGACTTGCGCCGCAAGGTATGGGAAGGCTCCTGCACCATCGGCAGGGGCGGGGAATACGACAACGAAGCCCTCATCGCGGAAATCCTTGACCTTCGCGACCGGAAGGCCCGCCTGCTCGGCTTCGGTACCTTTGCGGACTACACCACCTCCCGCCGGATGGCGGCCAGCGGCGCAAACGCCCTGGATTTCGTCAATGACCTGCACGACAAAGTGAAGCCCTCCTTCCTGGCGGATATGGAAGCCGTGCGCCAATACAAGGAGGAAAAAACCGGAAAACCCGTGGAAAAACTCTCCCCCTGGGAAACCTCCTACTGGGCGGAAAAGCGCCGCCGGGAGCTGTACGCCTTTGACGAGGAAGACCTGCGGCCCTACTACTCCGTGGAGAAGGTCATGGACGGCCTGTTCTCCATTTACTCCGGACTGTACGGAATCACGGTAACGCCCAGAAAAACGGCGGTCGCCAAACCCGGGGAAGAAATGCTGGAAGGCGCGGTGGAAGTCTGGCATCCGGATGTGCTGTTCTATGACCTGCACGACTCGGAAACCGGGGAACACATGGGTTCCTTCTATGCCGACTGGCATCCCCGCGACTCCAAGCGCGGAGGAGCCTGGATGAACTGCCTGAGCGTCGGGGAGCCGCCACGCGGCGGCAATCCGCGGGTGCCCCACCTGGGCCTGATGGTCGGAAACATGACCAAGCCCGTAGGGAACAGGCCGGCACTGCTGTCCCACATGGAAGTGGAAACCGTCTTCCACGAATTCGGCCACCTGCTGCACCAGCTCCTTTCCGATGTAGAAGTGAAATCCCTGGCGGGAACGAGCGTGGCCTGGGACTTTGTGGAACTGCCCTCCCAGATCAATGAAAACTGGTGCTGGGAACGGGAATCCGTGGACCTCTTTGCCGCCCATTATGAAACCGGTGAAAAAATCCCGGAAGAACTCTTCGCCAAAATGCGCGCCGCGCGCAACTACATGAGCGGCACGGCATTCATGCGCCAGCTCTGCTTCGGCAAGCTGGACCTGGAACTGCATGCCCGCTGGCCCGAATACAAGGGCGGCGCCCTGGAGGAAACGGATGAACGCATTCTGGCGGACTACCGGGTTCCGATGACGCACCGCGGCCCGTCCGTTGCACGCCGCCTCACCCATATCTTTGCGGACCCCACGGGCTATGCCGCGGGCTACTATTCCTACAAATGGGCGGAAGTGCTGGAAGCGGACGCCTTCAGCCGATTCCTGAAGGAAGGGGTACTGAACCCGCAGACCGGCCGCGACTTCCGCCGCTGCATTCTGAGCAAGGGCAACAGCAAGCCCGCGGCGGAACTCTACCGGGACTTCATGGGGCGTGATCCCGATGCGGAGGCCCTCCTTGTCAAATCCGGCATTCTTTAAACCGTCCGCCCGTCTGTCACACTCATGCCTGGACAAAAAAGACTCTCCCTCGCCGGCATCGGCTGCGGTTCCCGCACCCGGACCTACATGGAGCTGGCCATGGAACGGAAGGACCGTTACCGCATTGCCGCGGCGGCGGACCCCGTGAAGGAACGCGCGGAAGCCGTGCGGGACTTTGCCCCGGAGGAGGAACGCGCCTCCGTCCGCCTGTTTCCGGATGCGGAATCCCTGCTGGCGCAACCGCGCCTGGCGGACGTCGCCATCATCGGCACGCAGGATGACTACCATTACACCCCCTGTAAAAAGGCCCTGGAACTGGGCTATAACGTCCTGCTGGAAAAACCCATCGCCAAAACGCTGAAAGAAGCCCTGGAACTGCGCGACCTGGCGAAACGCCTGGACCGCCGCGTGGCCGTGTGCCACGTCCTGCGCTATACCCAGTTCTACCGCACGCTGAAAAAAATCATCGACAGCGGGGAAATCGGAGACATCGTCACCTTCAACGCCAATGAAGGCGTGGGGGCGTGGCACTTCGCCCACTCCTTCGTTCGCGGCCACTGGGGAAACAGCAAAACCTCCACGCCCATGATCGTAGCCAAATGCTGCCATGACATGGACATCCTCTACTGGCTCATGGGGCGGCGCAAATGCCTGTCCGTCGCCAGCTTCGGGGAACTCTCCTTCTTCACGAGAAAGACGCTCTCATCCCCGCGTCCGGAACGCTGCACGGACTGGACCGCTCCAGTGGGGGAAGACCCCTGGGACGCGCGCAAATACGCCACGGACGACGAATGCAAACGCTGGCTGGGCATGGTGTACGACCGCGCCTGGGAAGCCACGGCTGAGGAAATCTATGAATGGCTCAAGACCTCCCCGTGGGGCAGGGACTACCTTCAGTGCGACAACGACCAGCCGGACCACCAGGTCTCCATCATGCGCTTTGAAGGCAGCCTGACCGGCACCTTCACCATGACGGCCTTTGAACAGGGGCGCCACATTGAAGTGTACGGCACCAAAGGCAGGATCCGCGCCGGAGCCTTCTACAAGGAAAACGGCCCGGGGGAAATCACCGTGACGCCCCACTTCGGAGGCCGGCCCCGCGTCGTGGAACTGGGAGAACTGGAAGGCGGCTACCAGGGGCACGGCGGGGGCGACTGGGGACTGGTGCAGGCGCTGTACGACGACATGCTCACGGTACCTTCCCCGGCAGACATGACAACCTCCATTGAGGAATCCGCCCATTCCCACGTGATGGCCTTTGCCACGGAACACGCCCGCCTGAGCGGGAAGGTGGTGGACGTGGCCGAGTTTGAACGCCGCGTCATGAATGGTGAATTGGCATATTAAACCATTAACCCGCCATTGTTTTCAAGGGAGCAGGATAGGAAATCCTGCTCCTTTTTTCTATTCTGAGTTGAAGTAAATATTTAATAAGCAAGAGGCAGGAATATGGAAAACATCTGCTGCGGATTTCTAATCCGTGATAAATCAACGCCGCAACGCAAGAATGCTTATGACAGGGAACATAAGGATCATAGGAATGATAGGGGATTTTGCTGCTCCCTGTTATTCCTGTTATCCTTATATATTTATTATCCCTAATCAACTTTTCTCCAGATTTTTTCGTTGACTTCCGGATTAGAAATCCGTTATCTATAACCAATAAAATATTAACAGCCTCATATGAAGAAAACTCTATATCTATATCTCATAGGTTGCCTCGCATTGCTTCCCGCAGCGGAGGCTTCCACCGTGCTGATGGACCTGTCCCCGGTGGATTCCGGAACTACAGGTTTGAACGCGAACGGGATCACTCCCGCGGATGTATGGGGGTATGATCTCATGTCCTGGCATGGCGTTTGGGAGAAGTCGGCTTTGGCAAACCAGGTTGCATTCAGCGCCGGGGCTGTCAGTTTGCAGGTTGGGGGCGCGGCCTCCCAGAACACTGGCGGCAACTTTGCCGGGCTCAAATTTTCTCTGGCCCCTGCCGCCGCTCCTTCTGCCTTGTCCTTTGATATTGCCAGAAGCAGCACGTGGGGTTCCGCTCAGTTTGAATGCACCTACACGTGCGACATTTACGGGTTTGCCGCCGACGGCTCTTCCACGGTTATCGGCACCTGGTCCCTGGCGGATGCGGTTGACAACCTGTCTTCCGATGGCATGCACGTTTCCATCGACCTGAATATGGGTGATGCCTCCTATGATTCCTACGGGCTTATTTTTAACGCCTATAAATCGGGGAGCCAGTCAGGGGGCATGGCCGCGTCGATCACCAATCTTCAGATTTCCGGAGAAATGGTTCCTGAACCGGCTACGGCGTCTCTGGGATTGATAGGCCTGGCCGCCATGCTGATGCGCCGCCGCAGAGGTTGAGTAGAGCTTGAATGGCTTCTGTTTCCTGGGCTGCATGGAATGCCGGAACAAGGGGAGAAAAAATCTTTCCTGTCCGGTGTCCCGGTAGCTCTTTTTGCTTGTGAAGCGATCCATATGTTGGATGATCAATGATCATGATGAAGAACAACGTCTTGCTCAGTCTGATTGCGGCGTTTGCATGCGGGCTGGGTGCTCTGGTGCATGGGGAATCCGCCAGGGAATCCTTTGGGGTTGATTTCGGAAATGCCTCCTCCACCACTCAGGAGGGATGGACCAATGTGTCCTTTACGGCAACCAGGGCCGGAGCGGCCAATACCTTCGTGAATGTTCCGCTGAGCAGGAACGGAGCGGCTTCCTCCTCCTCCATCATGGCGGGCAGCTTGTTCGGCAACGCCGTATATCTGTCCATTTCCGCCAAGGCAAATGTTGGAAATTTTAATAATCTTCTTTCTTCCAACACACTGTGGACATGGCAGGAAAACTCGGCCAGCCGTGGAACTCACGCGGCGGCCACGCCGGATTCCCCTTCGGCATTTGATTTTCCCAATCATTGCGAGGCATTCAACGCCAGCGGACGACTGAGTGCCAACGGTACGCCTGAAGCCACGGCCACGGCGCGCGTATCCCTGTCCGGACTGCTTCCGGGGAAGGAATATGCGGTTTCTTTCTTCATGGGGTCCAATAAACCCCAGTACCAGTCCGTTTCCCTGGTTTCCGGGGAATTGAAGGAGGTGAATGCCCTCCAGACTTCTTCGGGAACCTTGAATGGCACAACCTGGACAGGCGCGGCGAACACGGCGGAAGGAGACATTTACATGGCGGTGGAGTGGAAGGCCTGTGCGGACACTTCCGGCGTTCTGGAATTTGACGTAACCAAGAAGGCGAATGCTTCCGCTTCCGGAAGGATGGAACTGAATGCCCTTACCGTCATGACGGATGACTCTCCGGCTCCTCCCGCACCGGAACCGAGGCCCGTCAGCGTGCTGCATAACAGGGCCCTGACTTCCCTTCCTGCCGCGGTCGCGCTACCTGTGCCGGCGGACACATGGTCCTCTTCCCGTGAAATGACGTGCGAACTCTGGATCAAGCCGGAAGGAGACTCTTCTTCCGGCAGGATTCTGTCTCTGGGAAACATTTCCCTTTCCCTGAACCGGGGAAAACTTCAATTATCCTTCCCGGGACAGGAAGGGGAAACGGTTCTGGAAGCATCCGGAGACGCGTTTGCCGCCGGGTCCTGGCATCATGTGGCCGTTTCCCTGGATTCTGAAAACGCCCGCCTGTATGTGGACGGGGCTGCGGCGGGTTCTCTTCCCGGCGCTCCTTTCCTCGCCGCCGCGGAAAAAGCCTGGAACGGCGTGGTGCTGGAAGCGGAATTCAGGGGTGCCAGGGATGAAGTGCGGTTCTGGAATGCCGCACTGGGAGATGACGGTGACGATTTCTTTCTGACGGGGCCTCTGCCCATGGCGCATCCCAGGTATGACCGGCTGGTCGGACTCTGGAGGCTGGACGGTGATTTCCGGGATGCCAAATGGACGGAATTTGCGGAAAAAACAGGGAGTGTCCTGACCCGTTCCTACCAGGCGGTGACGCCTGCCGGAGCGGAATTCTCCATCGTGACGGACAATGCCGTATTCCGCTACATGCTGGTGACCGGGTATGTGCGTGAAAGCCATATCATGTGGAACTGGCCGAACAGGTCCCACATGATCAATAATTCGGACCTGATTTACATCGGTTCCGCTTCCCCTGCCGCCAATGGAGAAATCAATTTCTCCTACCCGGACAATGATGTGACGGAAAGCAGGGGCGTGCGGCTTCTTCCTTCCGACGGCACGCGGACGAACGTTCTGGAATTCTCCGGGGACGGGGCCTGCATGTACGTAGGCAACGGCCTGGTAACGGGAAACAATGCGAATGCGTTTACGATTGAAATCAACATGGCCCTTTCCGCGGGGGAACAGAACGTCACCCTGTTTGAGAACGACAGCGTGTCCATGACGCTGTCATGGGCGGACGACCATTACAAGGCCCGTTTGCAGGTTGGCTCCTCCGCCGCCTGGGAGGCGGATTTGCCTGCCATTGCCCTCCATGAATACTTCTGGCTGTCCTTCATCCGGAATTCCGCAGAGGGAACGGGCGTTTTTTACGTGAACGGTTCCGCTGTGGCTACGGCAAAAGCTTCCCCGGGGAATATGAACGGCACGGCGAATGCCGTAGTGGGGCGGGATCTGCAAGGCAGGATTGATGAAATGCGCGTGTGGCATCTGGCCCGGCCGGTGAATCGTCTGGGTACGGAAGTACAGCCCAATTGGAATGACCGCCTCATTGTCGCCCGCTGGGGCGATAGCGATATCTTCGGGCGCGATACCGCTTCCTGGGCGGAACACCTGCGCTGCCTGCGCAAATGGACGGCGGGCGTTTCCGGCATGCGCATCCGGCTCGGCATTGCCAGCGGGTCGTGGTCTTCCATGATTTCCAATGCCGCCGCGCGTCAAAGATTTGCGGACAACATAGCGGAATTGATCAAAACATACCCGCTGGACGGTGTGGACCTGGACTTTGAATGGATGTATGAGAACACTGCCCAGTGGAACCAGTACGGTATGCTGGCCCAGGCCATCCGCACCGCCTGCCCGGACATGTTCTTCTCCATCTCCCTCCATACGGTTTCCTACAAATTTCCGGCGGCCTACATGCAGTATGTGGACTATTTCACTTTCCAGAACTACGGGCCGTCCATTGACGTGAACACGTACAACAGCATGGTCACGGCATGCGGCAATTTCCGGAAGCAGGGATTCCCGGACAACAAGATCATTCTGAGCGCGCCCTTCCAGGGAACGCCCGGAGGCTCCAATCCCGGCACCTATATCAAGGGATACAGGGACATAGCCGCCAATTGTCCGGAAGCGGACAACCCGGACAACGACACGGCGGTTTATACTTATTCCGACGGAACCCGAACCCTCCATTACAACGGCGTAACGACGATCAAGAGAAAGGCCAAATACATCAGTGACCAGAAACTGGCCGGATTCATGTACTGGGACCTGGGGCTGGACTTGGCGGACTCCGCCGGTCGGAACAACTACTTTGACCGCCGTTCCCTGCTGCGCGCCGCCAATCGATATGTCTCTTCCACATCGTTCCCCGACACGCCCTCTCCTTTTTCCCTCTCCCGCGTGGGGGCCGCCCTGCCGGCGGAAGGCGGCACGGCGGACGTGGAAGTGCAGATGGAAGAGGAAAATCTGGGATGGATGGTGACCGTCCGTCCGGAATGGTTATCCGTTTCCGCGGATTCCGGCATCGGCCGGACGACGGTGGTTCTGACGGCCGGAGAAAACAAATCCGGAAGGCCGCGTTCCGGAACGGTTGTGTTCCGGGCGTCCGACGGACAGGAATGCTCCGTCAGCGTCACGCAGGAAGCACCTGAAACGGCAGGATATGACAAATGGGTACAGGACAAATTCCCCTCCGGCACGGCGGGGAACCAGACGGCCCCGGAGGCCGCACCCTCCGGCGACGGCATCGTCAACCTGATGAAATACGCTACGGGGCTTGATCCTCTCCGGCCCTGCGGAAGCGTCACCAGCGTGACGGCAAGGGAAGGAGAGGATGGGAAAATGCATCTGGTTCTGTCGTGGCCCGTCAATCCGGATGCAACGGACGTGAAGCATGAGGTGGAGGCGTCCACGGATCTGAAAACCTGGACGCTGGTGGGTGAAGCGGAAACGGCGGGAAAGACTGCGGCGCAATTTGTGGACCCGGAAGCGGTCGGTGCTGCTGGGGGACGCCGCTTTCTGCGCCTGAAAGTGACCAGGGAATAATCCCCTGCCGGGTTTCACCAAAACTCCTTCAAACTCCTTTTGGGGAACGGAAGCTTCGGGTCTTCGTGCCCGAAGGAATGCGGACCCTGCGAGGAAAGAAAAATGGGACGACGCCATGCACTACCGGACAGGGAGCCGTCAGCGGGCTTTCAGCATGAAAGACGGAGTTTTCCGTTTCCGTGCGCGGACGGGAATGGAAAACAACCGTTCTCCACGCTGAGGGCATTCCCGGAAGCGGGGATTACTTAATCGCCTTCTTCATCTTCTCCTTGACCCGTTTCATATTGGCCCGGGCGTCTTCATTGCCCAGGGCGGCCGCCTGTTCATACCATTTTTTGGCTTCCTCCAGGTTCTTAGCCACTCCGTTTCCTCCTTCATACATGGAGCCGAGATTGTTCATGGCCTTGTCGTCTTCCTGTTCCGCTCCCTTCATGTAGAACTGGTACGCCAGGGCGGTGTCCCTTTGCGTGCCCAGTCCTTCTTCATGCAGATAGCCCAGCAGGAAGTACAATCCGGGAACGGGACGCACCTGGTTCGGTTCCAGCCTCGTCAGAATGTCCAGAGCGGCTTTCGGGTCCGGTTCCATCCCTTCTCCCTTGATCAGCAGCCTGGCCTTTTCCACCAGGGCTTCCGGATCGTTCGTTTCCGCAGCTTTCAGCACGTAATCCCTGTGCAGCTCCTTGTTCGGCTGCACGCCGATTCCCTGCTCGTAATAACGGGCCATGCGCTTGAATCCGCGCACGTCGTTCTTTCTCACCAGTGCGGTGGAAGCGGTCATGGCGGAGGCCTGAAGCTGCTGGCGTTCGGCCGGGTCCTGCACGTTGCGGGCCACGGTTTCGTAATAGGCGGCCAGTTCGTCCAGGGCGGTCAGGCTTCCCAGTTCCGCCGCCTGTTCCCAGAACTTCACGGCTTCCGGATTGACGGTGGAGGGCTCCGGAGCGCTGCGTTCCCTGCCGCTTTCGGTCATCCACGGGGGAACGGCGCCGGGATCGGTGTCCTCCCCTCCCGTGGCCGTCTTGTCCGTGCGGGAGGCATCCTTCCTTTCCTCTCCGGCTGTCTGTTCCGCCGCATTCTGGGGATAGGCCGCCTGGTTCGCCAGGAAAAGCAGGGAAGGGATGTGCCCGCGGGAAGCAAGACCATGCATCATGGCGCTGTAGGGCTGAAGGTTCTCGTTGTTGGAGCTCCATATGTCCGCCGCGTCCACATGGCCTTTCAGGGCCGCGCGGAACATCCAGGAATCTCCTTCCGCCATGCGCTTTTCCAGCCCGAACTCATAAATCAGCGCGCGGCCCAGAACGTACATGCCGCAGGGATCGCCCTGTCCGGCGGAAAGGCGGGCCCAGGCAAGGGCTTCCGGGTAGCCGGACTCCTCGCTCCTGTAGCTGAACAGCATCAGATAAGCCAGATTGGCCTGGCTGACGGAATCTCCTTCCCGTGCCTTGCTGCGGAGGGGGGCTATCAGGGTTTCCCACTGTTCCGGCGTGACGTACTCCGCAATGCCTTTCAACGTAATGAAATCTCCGGTGGCGGCTTTGGCCAGGCAGTCGTTCAGCAGAGTTGCCCCCGGCTCCGAAGCCGGTTTTTCCAGCAGGTCGGGGTCTTCCATCTGGGCCAGGCGCAATTTGGCAAGGGGGTGGCCTTCCTCCGCCGCCATCTTGTACCACGTGCGCATGTTCTCCTGCGCTTCATGGGCCTTTCCCACGGAATCCATCGTATTGGCTAATTCCTCTTTCCACAGCTCGCCGAGCTGGACGCAGGAATCCACGTCCCCCATCTGGGAGGCCAGTTCCAGTTCCTTGTGAGTTTTGGCGTAGGGGGGAAGATGGTTGAGTTTTTTCTGCGGAAGCGCGAGCGGTTCTTTCAGGAAGGGCATGGCCCGTTCGTCATGAAGCGCCAGCAGGGCCCGGGCCGCTTCCTGCACTTCCTGTTCCTGCGGAGGCTTGGCCTCGGACAGAAGCTGGGAATACCACGCGCAGGCATTGTTGCTGCCCAGTTTCCGGGCTTTGTCGAACATGTCCTGCAGCATCTTTCCGTCCACGGAACCGGGCTTTTCCTTCATGTAGCCGGAAAGTCCGGCCAGCAGGCATTCCAGGTCTCCCCGGGCGCACAGGCTTTTCAGAAATCCCTTGTTTTTTTCCGCATCGGTTCCTTCCGGCATGGCCGCGAGGATACGCATGGCCGTGGCATGGCCCTGTTCCGCAGCCCGGGAAAGTGTTTGAACGGCCAAATCCCGCCATTCCTTCCGGCGCGGATCGTTTTGGGGAACGGAATTGCCCAGGGAAAGGGCCAGCTGACCCATCCGCGCCAGCAGGACCGGTTTGGCATTTCTGCCGTGCTTCTGCAGAGTGGCAAGAGTGGCGGCCGGGTCTTCCTTCAGCCAGTCCGTTTTGATGAAGGCAAGCTGGGCCAGGGCGTCCTGGTCCCCCTTGGCCGCCTTCTTTTCCAGCGACGCGAGATAACGCTTCAAATCTTCCGCGGGAAGGTCCGTAACCGTGTACAGGGCCGTCACGGCATCCATGTCCCCCTGTTCCGCCAGCTTGCGGCAGTCGGCGAGCCATTCCGCATGTTCCGGCCGCATGGGGGCGGTTTTGAAAATCCCGAAAATCCCGTAGGGGTCCGTCATCATCAGCCGCGGAGCCGGATGCCCGGACTTCTCCGCCGCTTTCTGGAAAAAGCTCTGCATGTGCTCCAGGCAGGCCAGGGGCAGGTCGCCCCGGTTCAGGTAATAAAACCCCATCCAGTACTCCCCTGCCAGCATATTGGCACGAAAATCGCCCGTCAGGGCCTTGTCGAGAAGTTCTCCGTAAGTCCACCCTCCGTCCATGGGCAGTTGGTCCAGATGCGGGGACTGAACCTGTCCGGGTTTTCCGGACGCCGTCTCCATCGATGCCGCGGGAACGTCCTGGGCGTTGGCCAGGGCGGAAAAAATAAAAGGAATAAGCAAAAGACGGGCACGCATGGATTAGTTCTTTTCTAACAGGAAAAACCTATGCCCTACAAGCGTTTTTCACGTGCCCTGATGTTTAAATATTTATTATGTCACGTTCTTTTTCCGGGAGTGGCGGATATGCCTCTGCCGGCACTCCGGAGGGCGAAATGAAAAGCCGCGGAACGGATGCGTTCCTACCGGGGAAAGTCCACCCGCTCCCGTTTCTCAGGATGTTCCCGCATCATGGCGCGCAGGGCGGTGCGGTCCAGTTTTCCCATGATTGTCAGGGGTATGGGCGTTTCCATGATGGAGCCTATGCGCTGCGGGCCGGGCGCCGTTTCATTCCATTCGCGGGAAGCTTCTTTCAGACGTGCCATGGAAGGACCGCAGGCCACCAGTTCCGCGCCTGCGCGCGGGTGGGCCGTGGCTTCCACCACGGCGCCGGGCGCGCGGCGCTGCAGGGCCTCCTGGACCGCATCCGGATCAACCAGTTCCCCCAGGATTTTGACGAGCCTGTCGGCCCGGCGCAGGAACGTCAGGAAGCGTCCTTCCAGGCGCACCAGGTCGCAGGTAGTCCACCAATCGCGGGACGGCACGTGTTCCAGCAGGAATTCGCCGTTGTCCTGCGTCAGCAGGCGTCCGCACAGCTTGCCTTCCCCCTGGAAGCGCGCACGGCACAGGGAATCCGCCGCCACCTCCCAGTGCGGGAGAATGGAAAGCCGGTCCGTATGGTAGGGTTCATCCGGAAGGGCGGTAGCCAGCTGGGAGCCGGACTCCGTCATGCCGTAGCTCTGAACCACGGGCCAGCCGAGCGCTCGGGCGCGCCTGCCCGTCTCCATATCCAGCGCGCCGCCGCCCACGATGATGCACCGGACGCCGGGGGGAGCCTGTATTTCCCCGTTCACCAGGTCAACGACCTGCGTGGGCACGAGTGAGGACCACCGCGCTCCGGAAGTTTTCATCAGGTCCGCGTAGGCACGCGGATTCCACTTGCCCTCCAGGGCATGCACGGCCGTGCCGGCAAGCCCGGCGCGCAGGTAAATCATGGCGCCCCCCACGTGCCAGACGGGCAGGGGGCAGCACCAGTCTCCGCGTTCCGCATGCAGGTGCTCCAGAGCGCCGCGGGCACAGATGTCCAGCGCCTGCCGGGTAAACAAAACGGCCTTGGGCGGGGAGCCGGAGGAACCGGACGTGGCGAAGGCGATCAGGTCTTCCATGCCTTGCCGCTCCAGGAAAGCGGCGGCGCGGCGCGCCCATTCCGACAGGTGCGGAGGCGCCATCACGCACGGTCCGGCGTTTTGTTCCCAGGGCATGGGTGTTCCGGTAGCGGGCATGGCGGCGGGATTACCTGAGGGCTTTCCGGCGCAGGGTATGCCAGCGCTCCTCCATGCGGGGTCTCAAATTCTGTTCAATCCAGGCGTAGGCGGCTTCCAGTCCCTCCGCCTTGAACATGCGGCCTATTTCCGCTTCCACTCCCGTGGCGTTGCCCGTGCGGCGCAGGAAATCATTGCTGGTGAATTCCACGAAGAGCTTGCCGTTGATGGCTCCTTCCTCCGCCAGAATCCACTCCCTTACGTAGAGCGCCAGAATGGCGTCGCCCACCCATGCTTCAATGCGGAGGCGTTCCTCGGTAGCCTTATCGATATGTCGGTTCATGAAAATCTGGCGATGGCTGACTTGCCGCCCAGCGGGTCCTTGATGGGCGGCGGGGCGATACCGGGCGCCTTGTCTCCGGCCGGAGGCGCGGCAGGGGCCGGTTGTCCGCCGTCTTTGGGGAGCACGGGGAGCTTGTCCGCAGGAGATGCGGCGGGAACGGCCGGCGGCGGGGCTTCGGAACTGGGCTGCACCGGTGCGGTTGCGGGATTGGGGACCGGGACAGGAGCAAGAGGAACGTCCAGAACGGTATCCCCGGCCTGGCGGCGGTTGGCGGCGTCCCTGGCCTCCAGCTTTTTGCGCAGGGCCGTTTCCGACTCCGAATTCCAGTAGCCGGAATCCAGTTCAATGTAAATGTTGGAATAGGGAAGCGCCGTTTTGGTCTTGATGACCAATACATTGAACTGTTTGGAAGCGTCCTCGATCAGGGAATTGATCGTGCGGCTCATCAGTTCAAAATGCTGGCGTCCGGGAAGCATCTTGTTGATATTGTTGCGGTAGCGCTTGATGCCGGGGGCGTAGTCTTCCGTGACGCTGCGCAGCTCGGAGCTGATCATGATGCGGGGCAGCACGTGGGCTTCCTCTTCCAGAATGTCCAGAACCTCAAGAAGAACTTCGTCGGACTTCTTGTCGGAAACCATGGTCTTGATGCCGGGGCCCGTATAAGCCGGGAAAGAGGCCTCCGCAATGACAATCCAATTCCTGGCTCCGACGAGGGCCAGATTTTTATACAACTGATCCTTCCATTCCTGCTCTGCCGGATTGGCGTTCTGGCAGCTGCCGAGCAGGCTGATGAAGCATACTGACAGGATGGAGGCGAAACGGATCATGGGGCGGGCCCTGGCTCGCAGGGCGGAAAACGGGGCTAAAACTTGTGTGACCTGGGTTCGCGGCATGTACTGGGGCAGGCGCCCTGTTCCGTGGCGAACGGCGCTCCCTGGGTGGGGGCTGCTTCCGTAAACGCCACTCCGGGCACTTCCGTGGGCAGGCCCTGGACGGGGAAATCCTTCCGGAGCGGGAAATAGGGATAGCCCTCCCACATCAGGATGCGGCGCATGTCCGGATGGCCGGAGAATTTAATGCCCATCAGGTCCCACACTTCGCGTTCGTGCCAGTTGGCGCCCTGGAAAATCCCGGAGACGCTGGGCACTTCCTCGCCGTCGTCCACCTTCGTCTTGAGGCTCAGGTTCACGCCCGTTTCCGCCTGGGTCAGCGTGTAGATGACTTCAAAGCGGGGGCTCTCGCCCATGTTGTCCACGGAGCAGAGGTTCACCAGCATGTCGAACCCGGCGGAATCCCGCAGCCAGCGGACGACTTCCGCCACGGAATTGCGGGCCACGGTCAGCGTGGTGTCTCCGCGGAATTCATAACGGTCTGTGATGACGTCCCTGCCGAAGCGGTTCAGGACGCTGTCTGCGGCGGTCTTGATCTGTGATTCTGAAGAAGGCATGGAGAAAAGGAGTTAAAAGGTGGAGGAGGGAAGGATTATTCGATGGGCATTTCCGTGGAAATCGGCATGGGGGAGTTGGCTTCCCTGGGTTCATCCTTCTTGAAGAAGGTGCGGGCGGGATGCTGGGTGTCCAGCTTCTTGCGCAGGGTGAGCAATGCTTCCAGAATGGCTTCCGGCCGGGGAGGGCACCCGGAAATGTAAACGTCCACGGGCAGAATCTTGTCCACGCCCTGCAGCACGGAATAGGAGCGGAACATGCCGCCGGTGGAAGCGCAGGCGCCCATCGCAATGCACCATTTGGGCTCCGGCATCTGGTCCCAGATGCGGCGCACGGCCAAGGCCATCTTGTAGGTCACGGTGCCGGCAACGATCATCACGTCCGCCTGGCGCGGGGAAAAGCGCGTCACTTCGGAGCCGAAGCGGGAAAGATCGTACCGGGAGCAGGCCACGGCCATGAATTCGATGGCACAGCAGGAAAGCCCCATCGGCATGGGCCAGAGGGAATTTTTACGAATCCAGTTGATGGCGGCATCCAGCGTGGTGTAGACGAAATTGCCTTCCGCATTGGTGTCCAATACTCCTGTTTCGTAAATATTCGGTTCGTTTGTGGTGACCATGATGATAGATAAATCTTGCTGGAGCCAGATTAGCGACCTGCCTTCAACTCTCAAGCCTTAATTTGGTTCAGTCATGTTTTTCTACGGCCCCGTTCCGCCTGGTCTTTCAAACCATTCGGAACGGGATGAATAAACCCGCACGGGGTTGCCCCCGTGCGGGTTTTTATCCAACTATATTACCTATGAAACTCAGAACTCCCCATTATGAACGGCGGTCTCTCTACCTCCCGCCGTCCGGTTTGTTGCTGATGGAGGTTAGAGTCCGCATGACGGTTTGACGTTCAAAAAAGTTGAAGAAATTATGACACGAGCAATTCGAGTATTGATACTCAATAATTCTTGTTAGATTGTCCTCTCTCGTAGTGGGAGGCAAGGCTGGAACGGATGGCCAGATGAACAATCAGCCAGAGCCCTGAGATAATGCTTGCCGCCACGCACGCCGTGTCCCCCAGCATGCCGCTGAAGAGCCATACGCCCGGCACGAAAGCCAGCAGGATGATGCCCCCAAGACGCCAGTAAAGAAACTCTCCCGGATAGAGGGCGCAGGGATTGAGGCTGGAAAGCAGGGACAGGGAATCAATAAGGTCCAGCAGCAAATTCAGAATGGTCATGAGAAATAGAGTTCATGGTTGCAAACGTTCGTGAATCAGCACCTGGAAATGACTGCCCGCGCCGTATTCGTCCGTCAGGAAGGCGTCCTGCGGCGTGTTTTCCGCGTAGGGAAGCAGGTAGTCACGCTGGGTGGTCAGGGTGACCCGGTCCCCGATGCAATTGCGGGAAAGTTCCAGAAGGTCCGTGAAATTGACGTCGCAGGTGATGTCCGTCATGCCGGGGTAGCGGTACAGCTCTTCCCCGCTCAGTACCTGGTGGCTCTTGTAGCCGCGCAGGGAGCCCTTCGGGCGGCGATGGTACAGGTATTCCATCTCCGCGCCATAGTCGATGACCGTCATGGAGCCCGTACTCCACAGGGGAAGCCATGCGGTGAACCACTTGGCGTAGGAATCATGGATTTCAATACGCTGGCCCGGCTGGGAATCGTACTCCAGCATGTGGGAAAACAGGGGCTTCTGAAGGACGGGACGCAATTCCTCCCGGATGGCGCCGTCCTTCACGGTCAGGCCGACTTCCTGCCAGCCCTGTTCCGTGTATTCGAACACCCGCGCGGGAAAGGCGTCCACCAGTTCATTGGAAAAAATAAAGGCCTTTCCGCCGCAATGCTTCAGGGCTTTTTCCATGCCGGAATAGATTTTTGCCTGGCTGCCCAGCAAAAGGTGCTGGAACTCCCGGAGCCGGGGGGACGCCTCCACAATCACGTAATCCGTGTTCAGCCGGTTCCAGAAGCCCAGCTGGTCCATGATCTTGACGGCCAGGGCGCCGGACCCGGCTCCTATCTCCAGCAGGGGCAGGCGCGTGCCGCAGCGGGCGCACGCCTCCTTCCAGCGGGCGATGATGGCTTTGGCCAGAATGGGGGAAAGAGTGGGCGTGGTGGAAAAATCCCCGCGCATTCCGATGTTTTCAATGGCGGTGGAATAATAGCCTTCCTCGGGATGGTGCAGGGCCAGTTGCATGAAGGCTTCCAGGGAAAGCCAGCCCCCGGCTGCGGCGATGTGGTCGGAAAGGCGTATCATGTCCGGGAACGGCGGTCAGGATTTGGACTGTTCCAGCATGCGGAGCAGGGGGGCCTCCGCCCGTTTGCGCAGGTCTTCCGGCAATTCCACGGCAGGGGTGAGGTCACGCAGGGCGTGGTACAGTTTTTCCAGCGTATTCATCTTCATGTACGGGCAGGTGCTGCAGGAGCACTGTTCCGTGGGTGCCGGGATGAACTCCTTGCCCGGCACCAGCTTGCGCAGGCGGTGCAGGATGCCGGATTCCGTCACGATGATGAAGGAGGAGGCGGGGCTCTCCGTACAGAAGGGAATCATCTTTTCCGTGGAGCAGATGTGGTCCGCCAGCAGGCGCACGGCCTCCGTGCATTCCGGATGGGCCACCACCAGGGCGCCGGGGTGCCGGCCCTTCAGGGCCTGGATCTGGTCCCGCGTGAATTCCATGTGAACGTGGCAGGAGCCGTTCCACAGCTCCATGGGGCGGCCGAGCTGGCGGCCTACCCACGCGCCCAGGTTCTGGTCCGGCACGAACAGGATGGGGCGGTCCTCCGGAGCCTGGGAGACAATGTTGACGGCATTCCCGGAAGTGACGATGACGTCCGCCAGGGCCTTCACGCCTATGGAGCAGTTGACGTACGCCACGACATAATAATTCCTATGGGCGTTCTCGTTCAGGAAGGCTGCCAGGTCCCCGGCGTCGCAGGAGGCCTCTAGGGAACACCCGGCGTCGGCGTCCGGCAGGACGACCGTTTTATCCGGATTGAGAATCTTGGCGGTTTCCGCCATGAAGTGAACGCCGCAGAAGGCGATCACGCGGCAGTCCGTGCTCTGCGCCTTGTAGGCCAGTCCCAGGGAATCCCCCACAAAATCCGCAATATCCTGGATATCCGCCGTCTGGTAGCTGTGCGCCAGGATGATGGCGTTGCGCTCTTTCTTCAAGCGCAGGATTTCCTCTTTCAGGTCAACGGGTGCCATGCGGGAAAAGATGGGACGGAAGCCCCGGCAAGTCAAGCATCATGTCCTGATGCAGGCCGCGCCTGTTGACGGAGGCGGGGAATTGTGGCACAGTCTGGCACACCGCACGATTATGTTTTCACTTTTAGCAGATAAACTGGACAACACGTTCCGGAGGCTGAGGGGCCTGGGAAAGATTTCTGAAAAGAACATTGCGGACGCCATGCGCGACATCCGGCTGGCCCTGCTGGAAGCCGACGTGGAGTTCGGCGTGGCCAGGGACTTCATTGCCCGCGTCAAGGAGCGCGCCATGGGGCAGGAAGTGCTCAAATCCATCAAGCCCGGAGAACAGATCGTCAAAATCTTCCGTGATGAAATCGCCTCCCTGCTGGGCGGCGATGCCGTAGGCCTGGACCTGACGGACCCTGCCAGAATCATGGTGGTGGGCCTGAACGGCGCCGGGAAGACCACCACCAGCGCGAAGCTGGCCCTGCGCCTGAAAAACGAAGGGCGCCGCCCCCTGCTGGTGGCCTGCGACCTGGTACGCCCCGCCGCCGTTGACCAGCTGGCTACCCTGGCGGAACAGATCCAGGTGCCCGTGTACAAGCCCGCGCCCGGCAGCCGGGACGTGGTGGCCGTGGCCCGGGAAGCCCTGGAATGGGCCAAAACCCAGAACGGAACCGTCATGATCTTTGACACGGCGGGCCGCCAGGAAGTGGACGAGGCGCTGATCGACGAACTGCGCCATCTGCACTCCTTCCTCTCTCCCCGTGAAACCCTGCTGGTGGTGGATGCCGCCACGGGGCAGCAGGCCGTCGGCGTGGCCCAGACCTTTGACCGGGCCGTCAACGTGACGGGTATCGTCCTGACCAAGCTGGACGGCGACGCTCGCGGCGGCGCGGCCCTCTCCATGCGTTCCGTGACGGGCAAGCCCATCAAATTCTCCGGGGAAGGGGAAAAACTGGACCAGTTCGGCCCCTTCGTCCCCGGCCGCATGGCGGACCGTATTCTGGGCATGGGGGACATCGTGGGCCTGGTGGAGCATGCCGCCGCCCGCATTGACGAGGAACAGGCGGCCAAATCCATGAGCCGCATGATGTCCGGCAAATTCGACTTCAACGACTTTCTGGACCAGATGAAAATGATGCAGAACCTGGGTCCCCTGGAAGGGCTGCTGGGACTTCTGCCCGGCTTCGGAAAAATCAAAAAGCAGCTCCCGGACGGCGCGCTTGATCCCAAAAGGATGAAGCACATGGAAGCCATCGTCCTTTCCATGACGGCCAGGGAGCGCAGCAACCCCAACCTGCTGAACCCGTCCCGCCGCCGGCGCATTGCCGCCGGCTCCGGTCGTTCCCTGATGGAGGTGAACAAGCTCATCAAGAACTTTTCGGAAATGCGCAAGATGATGTCCGGCAAGGGCAAAATGGGCGCCATGATGAAGCAGATGGGGGCCATGAAAGGCGGCAAGATGCCCAGCCTTCCCGGAATGGGAGGAGGCCTGGGCGCCTTGAAAGGCCTCGGCGGAGGTCTGGGGGGCCTGTTCGGCGGCCGCAAATAACCGTTTTGAAAAAGGCGCGGGCATCATGCCGCGCCTTTTTTGTTTTCCCTGGGTGAAAGGGTTCTGCCTCTGGAAACGTAAACCCGGAATGAGGCTGACCAGGGAACGTTTTCACCGGATGAGCGCCATTCTGGCTCTGGCGGCATGCCTGACGGCCGCGGGAGGAGCTCCCGTCCCTGCGGAAGACGTTTTGCTTCCCGCGCCGTCCGAATGCAGGTCCGACGCCTCCGTTCCCGTGCGCCTGCCTCTGCGCCTGGCCGTTTATGCCCCCGGCAGGGACGCCGGAACGGTGGAAGCCCTGCTGAATGTTCTGAATGCCCAGGGCATTGTCACGGGACTCTCCATGACCGGGGACAGGGAATCCGCGGACGTGCTGTGTTCCCTGGAAGGCGAGTCCGCAGAAACGGGAGAGGGCTATGAAATGCGCCTGGAAAACCGGAAGGGAGGAAGAGGCGTCCTGCATCTGCGCGCGGCGGCTCCGCAGGGGCTCTTCTACGCGTGGCAGAGTGCGGTGCAAATACTGAACGCCAACCGGACGGAAGGCGGCTTTTCCGTACCCGCATTCTCCATCAGGGATGTTCCGCAGTTCGAATGGCGGGGCATCATGCTGGACGTCTCCCGCCATTTCTTCACGATGGCGGAAGTCAAGCGCATGATTGACACCATGTCCCTCTTCAAGCTCAACCGGCTGCACCTGCACCTCACGGACGGTCCCGGCTGGCGGCTGGAAATCAAAAAATACCCGCTCCTGACGGCCATGAGCGCCTGGCGCGTGCCGCTGGCCAGCGGGGAATGGAACTGGCAGGAAGTAAAGCTGGCCATTCAGGAAAACGATCCGGAAGCGACGTACGGCGGATTCTACACGCAGGAGCAGATGAAGGAAATCATCGCGTATGCCCGGAGCCGCCGGGTGACCGTCGTTCCGGAAATAGAGCTGCCCGGCCATGCGTATGCCGCCATGCACGCTTACGGAGAACTGGTCTGCGACGGAGTCAACTTTCCCGTGGAAGGCAAGAAGGGTCGGGATACCGTTTGCATGGGGCGGCCGGAAACCCTCCGGTTCGTGAAAGACGTGGTGGATGAACTGAAGACCATCTTTCCACCCGGTTCCCCCATCCATCTGGGGCATGATGAAGTGTCCACGGAATCATGGAGGAACTGCAAGTACTGCCAAAGCCGTCTGAAAGAATTGAATGAAAACAGCCTGAAAGCCCTCGGCAGGGACTTTCTCCAACAGGTCGCGTCCTATGTGCGGCAGGGAGGCTATGACGCCATCGTCTGGGACGAGGGCGGGGAACTGGAAGCCGACAAACACATCTTTGTGATGGCGTGGCGCGGCAATGATGTCGCTGCGGGAGCGGCCAGGAAGGGCCACTCCGTCATCCTCTCGCCTTCCTCCCATTTCTATTTTGACTACTACCAGTCCGCCTCCGCCGCGGAACCGAAGGCCATTGGCGGCCTCATACCCCTCAGGCAGGTTTACGGCTACGAACTGCCGGAACTGGCCCCGGAGGAAGCCCGGAAAATCCGCGGACTCCAGGCCAATATCTGGACGGAATACCTTTACGACATGGGACTGGTGGAATACATGGCATGGCCCCGTGCCCTGGCTCTGGCGGAACGGGCCTGGAGCGACTGCGACCCCAGGGATTACAAATCCTTCCGCAGCCGCGCAGCCCTGGCCCTGAAACTCCTGGAAAAGCTGGCCGTGAAATACCGCCCCATGGACGAGGAGGACGGGTAGCCTTTCTCCTAACGGACGACGGAATCGGCGCAAACATGGCTGAGGAGCGCCGTCCCCGGTTTTTCCGGGAATGCTGCTTCCATTCAGGGAGAATTGGGAAAAGGGGCGTTTCCGGATCGAATGCCCGGCATAAGCCGGGTTTTATTGACAAAAAAGGGTGTATTGGGTATGAAAGGGATCAAATTGACGACTGATGATGAAGATGCGCCGTTTCCTGTCCCTGCTTTCCGTGATGATGCTTATGCTGCTTGTCTGCATGACGGCGGTCTCCTGTTCCAATAACTTCAAGAAGGTGCCTCAGACGGGATTTGTAACCCATCACGTCAAAAACGGGGATTCCCACATCCCCTTTGATGCGTACTGGAACGCCCCCGATGAAAAAGCCTGGAATGAACGGGTAAAGGGTGAGCATGGCAAGGAAAACCTGCTGGCCGTGGCTTCCGTCGACACGGGGCACATGGACGTGCGCCCGGACACTCCGGAAGGTCAGGAGGCCTTGCGTGACCTGGCGGAATACTTCCGGAAAAGCGTGAATTCCCAGCTTGAAAAAACCGCGGAAAAAACCCCTCATTTCCGCATGGTACCGCTGGGAACCAGGGGGGCATATACTCTGGAGCTGGCGATCACTTCCATCACGCCGACGAATGCCAAAGCCGGGATTTTCGTAACGGCGTTAAGCGGCATCAAGGGCGGCGGACTGGCAAAACGTTTCATCAAGAAAGGGCACATAGCCATGGCCGGTCGCGTGCGTGACGACCGGGGCCGGGTGGTCTCCGAATTCGCGGATTATGAGGAAGACCACAGTTCCTTGCTGGGCGTGGACACCAAAGACTTTAGAAAATACGCCCATCATCACCATACCATTGATGAATGGGCGCGGGAAATTGCGGATGTGTACTCCACCGCCTACGGGCACAGGACGAACAAGCACATGATGACGCTGAATCCGTTTTAACAGAGGAACGGTCATTCTGCCGGGACCGGAATGCCCTGTTCTTTCCCTATTCTCCGTATTCCGCCCAGGAACTGCTGGTTTCCCAGACGCGCACGCGCTCCAGCGTGACGCAATCCCTGACGGGGTATTCCGTGAAAGTTTTCTTGGCCTTTTCCAGGGCTTCCTGGGCGTAGATGAAAATGGTGCGGGCCATCACCTCGCTGGTGGGGTCTTCCCGGTCAAACGGAATAATGCGGTCTCCGTACGCGGCTAGAAAGGTCCCGTAGTTCGGATCTTCCGTATTCATGCACAGGGAATGGTCGAACTGCTGGAGAAAATCCCCCATCATCTGCTTGACGGCCTTGAAATCCAGCACCATGTCGCTGGCGTCCAGGGAATCCGCGCGGAACACCATCTCCACGGAACGGGTATGGCCGTGGGGGAATTTGCAGTTGCCCGGATGCTTGGATAAAAGGTGTCCGCTCTCCAGCTCGATCGATTTGCAAATTCGGTATGCCATGCAAGAAGGATAGCGCGCCGGGGCATGGGGGGCAATATCAAACAGGGGCGTTATTTGTCTTGCGGAACTGCCGTTTCCAGATGGCTTCCTCCTTCTGCGGGAGGTTGGACTGGAGTACTCATGTTCCGTTCTGTGCGGCACCATGCCATGACTCCTTTGGCGCTTTCCCCTTCCCGGAAATAAAACAGCAACTGTTCCAACGGGGTCGGCTTTTTCACGATCGACCAGTAGGCAATGTGTTCAGGATGGTAAAGGGAGCCTTTTCATTCATTGCGGATATTCTTCTGAATGCCTACCGGGGTGACTGAAAATGTCTTGGCATGATGCATGAAGAGCCTGATCGGAAAAATGCTGCAGAGGGCGATATAGGCAACAAGGAGGAATTTCCGAACTTTCCCCAGCATGGGAAAAGCCTGTGTACATAGAATGGCAAGGAAGAAAAAGAAAACGCCTGATGTTTTGAAAACAAGCTCATTGTAGCGAACTCCCACGTAAATGAGTGTACAGGCTGCAAAACCGCAGATCGTTATCCAGAACATGGAGGATTTCCGGAAAACGGGGTAAAGAAGAATTGCGGGAATGACCAGGTTGGCAGCAAGGAAAATGATGGTTCTGCCCAGAAGGATCATGGACTCATCCGTTTCTTTCTGGAAAAGCAGCAGGACGTTCATGGAACCGGCTCCAGACATGAATAAAGCCGTCACCAGAACGATTCCGCAAGCGGACGCCGTAAGGAAAAAGGACCGTGCGTTCCAGGAACGGAACATGTCGGAAAAGAAACTTTTGTCCGGATAAATGGCGGCCGCCAGGTAAGGCAGGAAGGCGATCCCTCCGAATGGGGAGCACAACAGGAGAAGGCTGCTGAAGAAAAGCAGGCTGCCTTTATCGAGCATCCTGTTGATAAAAACCCCTCCAAACACAAGGCAGGGAATAAAGTGGTTGAATGTGCAAACCAGTTGAGCCATGCAGCAGTTCCAGTGCAGGTCTTGTCCAACTTCTTTCACTCCCAGCAAAAAATAGACGATTCCCGTCTTGTTGATCACTACGTTGAGAGGTGCCAGGGAAAAGAGTACGAGGATGAAAATCCATATCCTGCTTTTAAAGTAAAAGGACATGGTTCCTGTAAACAGCACCATCCCGGTCAGGCTCCACAGCCATAAAAGGTACGGACTCCATCCCAGGGGAAAGAATTTGGACGCCAGGGCGGGAGGAAGCCAGAACCCGAAGTAATAGACAAGCAGGTTTCCGTCCGGAAAAACAAGTGGCCAGTCATAGCGCACCAAATTACTGTAAATGGGATTTCTAAGGAAAAAATCCGAATTCTGTTCAAAATGTCCTGTAAATCCGATGATGGCCGTTGCGCAAAAAATAATTGCCAGAGATGCAATGAAAGGAAGACGCGGAAGAGAAGCCTGTTCCGAAGGAAGCTTGCGGTAAACAAGAAAAATACCTGTTGTCAAAACCGCCAGAAGAGGTAGCGAGAAAGAAGGCTGAACCCATCCACAAAGCCAAATCATGACGGGCAGCGCAAGATAAAGAATAGATAAGAAAATCCAAGATTTGCTGTTCAAGACAACCATTTGGGAAGAGAAGATATTATTTTGGCTGGAAAAAGCGGTAACAGTACAAGCCTGAAATCCTTATCGGAGAGTAAGGATTGGGAATCCGGAAGTCAACATGCAATTTTGATAGAAAAGCAGTTGGAGTAAAATTCCTTTTTATTTATCTGAAGGAGTTCCACTGGGAACGGAAGACTTTCGGCTTTCGGAACCGAATGGTTTTCGAAGCGCTGCGGCAGGGTAATTCTCCTCCATTTTTCGACCTTTCCTGGTTTGGTGAAGGGCAGAAACAATTTATTTGCAGTATATTTCTTCCTTGTTGAAAAAACGAATCGGATTTGATGGTTCAACGAAACATGCCGTTTGGTGCCAACCAGAAAAAGAGCGGCAGCTTCTTTCAGAATATATTCCGGATTCCCAATCCGTGAAGTCTGCAAATCTCTTGCCATCCATGCTTGGGGCCTGTATCGTAATAAGGTCGGAAGGAGAACATCCTGACTGGTGCTTATGGCTTATATCTCATGGACATTCCTGAAAATGGGGGACAGGGCTGATCGCAAAACGGGCCTCGTCTTCCTGTTGATCGCACTGGCGCCGGTCATTCTTGTTTCAGTTTTAGCCTTCATCATCGGCCTGGGGGCGATTGTGTACGGATGGCCCGCCCTTCTGCCGATGCTGGTACCGTTCTATTTACCCTTTGCGTTGCGCAGGGAGACCGGGACTGCGATCAAGTCCGGCCACGTTCTTTTTGACAAGGACCCGCTGGTCGTCACCTCCAGACCGGTAGTCCGGAACTGGGTGTATGCCGTTTATGCGGTCATGCCCGCACTCTCGCTGATTCTGTCCGGCTGGCACATGACCCTTGACAGAGGAGGCAATGGCAGCGCCCTGGCGGCGTTCGCCCTAATCTGGATTGCCCTGTATTCCACCTTTCTGCTGTTGTCGCTCGTGCTGGGAAAAATCGGCTATTTGAAAATCGGCCGTTTTTTTCTCGCCGCCGCAGTCAATATTGTGCTTGTCCTGTGCTATTCCGTGTGGGGACTGTGAATCCGCCGCCGTTCCACGGGAAAACCGCTTTCCGCGCTTCCCTGGCTTGAGGAAGGGAGTCCTGTGCGAGGTGCTGGCCTTATTTCCTGATGAACGGCTGCATCCGGCACATGGTGGCCGTGCGCCACAGCCATTCCAGCGGGCCGTACAGGAAGTGCTTCAGCCACTGGCGGCATACCCATGCCTGAAGGCAGAAGACCGCCACGGCGGAACACAGGCATATCCATGGCCCCATGCTCTGCGCCAGCCCCAGGCCCCAGCCGAAGAACAGGAACGTGAATATCAGCGTTTGCGTTACGTAGCAGGTCAGCGTGCATTTTCCGGTGCTGCTGAGCAGGGCGGAGGGCAGGGGAAGCCCGGGGCGGGAAAACAGCAGGACGGCTCCGGAAACGAAAGCCGCTACATAGGAAAGGTTTTCCCACTGAAGGACAAGGTGCCGGAGGTCGGAACCCGCGGGGGAGGACGTCAGCGGAACAAGGAGCGTCCGCACGGCCAGCAGGGACAGGAATAGCAAGAGGGAAACTGCCAGCAGCCGGAGGAACAGAACACGCTTGCCGGGAGCGTCCGCAAACAGCCTCCATCTGCCTGCCAGCATGCCCAGAATAAACAGCCCCAGCGTCTGCCAGATACGGCCGCTGAGCAGGAAAAACTGCCATTTCCCGAGCTGCCCCCGGGTGAGGTTCCACCAGGCCGCCTCCCCCCAGGAGTCGCCGGCGTACAGGAATTCCCGGGAAGGCCCCGCCGCCGGGGAATCCGGGAGGAACCAGCCGGAGGAATGGGGCCAGCCCTCCGCCATTCCGGCCCGGGCCAGCGCATCCATGACGTTGACGGGCTGCATCAGGCACAGCAGGCACAGAATGACAAGAAAAGGAGTGCTGCGCCTGTACAGCAGAACCAGCGCGAACCCAAGGACTCCAAAGATGGTGAGAATGTCCCCGTCGTAAAACAGGGTGTGGACCAGGCCCAGCAGGAACAGCAGAACGAGCCTCCACATGAATCTTTTCCGGAAATCCACGCCTCTTTGCTCCTGCCTGTCCAGCTGGATGAAGAAGCTGAGGCCGAACAGGAAGGAAAAGAGAAGGAACGACTTGCTGACGAAAAGATGTTCGTAGAGCCAGTCCGCGGCTCCGTTGGCCGCCGCCTGCCATCCCGCAGCGGGGAGAACGGGAAGGTACAGGTTGAAATGGTCGTGCGCGTGGACGATGACGATGCCCAGCAGGGCCAGTGCCCTGAGAATGTCAAGAATGGTGATCCGGGGCGCGGGAGCGGGGGCCCCGGAGGAACTCCGGGCTGTCATGAGAGAAGGAAAAAATCAGTGCATGGAAGGTATCAGTGCGGCGGCGTGGTCCCTGGCCCAGGCGTCCGCCTCCAGAATGGGGGCCAGGTTTCCGCGGGGGTCCGTGTTCGCATGGTCGTTCATGACGGCTTCCACCAGCTTCCAGATGCCGGTGAAGCGGAGATCGCCGCGGATAAAGGCGTCCACCGCCACTTCATTGGCGGCATTGTACACGGCGGGCATCGTGCCGCAGCATTCTCCGGCCCTGCGCGCCAGGTCCAGGGCGGGGAAGGCGTCCGGCCGCGGGGCCTCGAAAACCAGTTGGCCGATCTCCGCGAAATTGAGCTGTTTCAGGGAATTGGGAACGCGGTCGGGCCAGGTGACGGCGTACTGGATGGGGAAGCACATGTCCGAACTGCTCATCTGGGCCAGAACGGTGCCGTCCATGTATTCCACCATGGAATGCACGATGCTTTGCGGGTGCACGATCACGTCCACCTTGTTCATGGGGACATCGAACAGCCAGCGGGCTTCGATCATCTCCAGTCCCTTGTTGAACAGGGTGGCGGAATCGATGGTGATCTTCCGGCCCATGGTCCAGGTGGGGTGCTTGAGCGCCTGTTCCAGAGTGACGTGTTCCAGGTCTTCCTTCTTCCAGGTGCGGAAGGGGCCTCCGGAGGCTGTCAGGATCAGACGGGAGACGGCTTCCGGCCCCCCGTGGTTGCCGTTCAGGCATTGGAAAATGGCGTTGTGCTCGCTGTCCACGGGCAGTACGCGCACTCCGGCCTGCCTCGCTTTTTCCATCACGATCTGTCCGGCCATGACCAGAATTTCCTTGCTGGCGATGGCCAGGTCCTTCCCCGCCTCAATGGCGGCCAGTGCCGGGCGCAGCCCCGCTGTGCCCACGATGGAAATCAGCACCATGTCCGCCTCCGGAAGCTGTGCCAGGCGGCACAGGCCTTTTTCCCCTGTTTCAACCTGCACACCGGGAAGGGCGCGGGAGAGTTCCTCCGCCCTGGACAGATCGTAAATGCAGACGTTGTGAACGCCGAATTCCCGTGCCTGGAGGGCCAGGGCCTCCGCGTTGCTGCCGGCGGCCAGGCCCACCACTTCCATTCTGTCCCGAATGTCCCGGGCTACTTTCAGGGCGCTGGTTCCGATGGAACCCGTGGAACCCAGGATAACGACGCGTCGTTTCTGCATAACGGAAAAGAATGATGCAAAAAATACGGCCTCTTGACAAGCCGGGGGATGAAAATCTTGCCGTGGCGGAGCGGGGAGGTTTTCCGTTAAGCCTCGGGTTTCATGCCCGTGGGGCGCCGGGAGGGTTTCCAGGCATCGGTCTCGTAAGTGGCCTCCGCCGTGGGAACGGGAAGGCGGCTGAACGCCTCGTCCTGGCATTTTTTGCGCCATCCCTGCAAATTGAAGGATCTCCAGTTGGAAATCTTATAGTAAAAAATGGACTCTCTAATCATCTGGTATACATTGGCTCCTGCTACGGTGTCCGCTCCCAGCCTTTGGTAAACAGCTGCCGCAAAAGAAAAATTGTCACGGATTTCAAAGCGCGACAGGTCGCCGTCGCTGAAATACCACTCCGGGTGGCTGTCCATGGTCATCAGGTTGAGGTCCCCGCTCAACTGGGAAGGGCTGCGGAATCCCGCCAGGCACAGGAAGACGAGGGACAAGGCCCCGCAGCGCACCCCGTAGCGTTCCCAGTTGCCGCTGCCGGCCATGTAGGCGAACAGAAGGCCCAGGAAACAGGCCCCCAGGAGCAGGTAAATTCCGGCCGTAACACGCGTGGGGGAAAAGCCGAAGTCTTCTATCTGGTTGTACAGCCTCATCGCGACGCTGGCGGCGATCAGCCCTGTCTGGACAGCGAGAATAAAGCCGAGGACGGTCCCCGTTTTTGAAGCCCTTACGGCCCCGGAAGAGCGGAACATGACCAGCAGGATCAAGCCGGAAAGAATGGCTGCCAGCGTAAGGGAGTCCGCCCCTTCATGCAGGTAGCCTGTCTGGGAAATACCTTCCGGCACCGTCCCGCTCCACAAGAAGGAGATGTCCGTTCCGTTATTGACCAGGAAAGCCAGGTTGATGAACAGCAGGGAAATGACCGGAAGGGATGGCAGCCACGGCTTCTCCGGCCGGATGGGCCGGTCCTCGCCAAAGGGGGCGCATCTGCGGTGCATGGTCAGAATGCCGAAGGACAGGGAACCCAGTACCCACAGGAGGAAGTGAATAAACATCTCCCTGCTGGGAAGCAGCCAGGACAGGTAGCGGACGGCCAGCTCGTTCATGGCGGTCCTGACGGAAGCGACGACAGGATTCCCGTCCGCAAAAATGGAGAGAAAGAACAGAAACAGGGATATGCCGATGGCGACGCTGGCGGCAAGAGGAAGTTTTCCCTTGAGGCTCTGCGCCGCCTTTCGAACCTGGTTCATGCGGAAAAATCTGTATTCCAGCCAGGAAGTATATCTTGTTCCGGGAACGTAGCCGTTACCCTCCTTCCGCGGCAGGAAAATAATGGCCAGGGGAAGAAACATGGCGACAAGCAAGTTGTAATGGGAATCCGGGGAAAGATTGAGGCTTACAGCGGTGGCATTCAGAACGGCCATGACGCCCAGGAACCACTGTTCCTTGCGGCTGATATCCGTCCGCAGCATGAGGAAGGCCGCGGTGTACAGCAGGATGCCCAGCGCCGTGCCGATTCCCAGCCCTTGCAGGGTGCCGAACATGAAATCCGCGGCAAAGCCGCTGCATGCCAGGGCAACGAGCGGTATGTTCCCGTGCCTCCACCAGGAAGGGGGGAGGTCCGGAGCCGGAGGAAGGACGGGCGTGTCTGCTGGAATTGACGGAAACGCCGGGCGTTCCGGAAAGAGAGAGGGCTGGCCTGCCATGGGAGTTGTCGGGAGAGGAATGAACAGGAAGGATTCCCTGCACGCGGCTGCACAGGGAACAGTTCCTCTTTAAAGCTGTTCGTAAAATTGTCAAGACGGATTCCGATGAAAAGCGGAGGTTCGGCCATGATGTTCGCAAAGGGGATCACAAGGGATGATGGAAAAGGATTGTATTTTCCAAAAGAGGGCGTATAGCATGCACGGATGAAGCGCATCGCCGTGTACGCCGGTAGTTTCGACCCCCTGACCAATGGCCACTTGTGGATGATCAGGCAGGGGGCGCGGATGTTTGATGAGCTGATTGTGGCCATCGGCGACAATCCGGAAAAGCATTACACGTTTTCCCATGAAGAACGCATGGACATGCTTCGTACGGCGCTTTCCGATATGCCGGAGGTCCGCATTGCCGAATTCCACAACCGCTTTCTGGTGGACTTTGCCAAGGAGCATGAGGCCTCCTTCATGCTGCGCGGCATCCGTTCCACTCAGGACTATGAATATGAACGCGTGATGCGCCATATCAATGCGGATATGGCTCCCAAGGTTTGTACCGTGTTCCTGATGCCCCCGCGCGATACGGCGGAATTGTCCTCCAGCATGATCAAGGGCCTGATCGGGCCGGAAGGATGGGAAAGCCAGGTGAGCCGTTACGTTCCCCCGAACGTGTTCGCCCTGCTCAAGAAGAAATATAAAACCCTGACGGAGGAAATGCGCCGGCAGGGCGGCCAATAGGAAGATTCCCTGCGGTTTGCCTCCTTCCCTCGCAGAGAATTTTCCGGGGAAGTCTGCCGTGCCTTTTCCGCCGTCCGCCCGGGGAAAGTCCCTCGAACCTTGACGGCCCAAAATTCCTCCCTAATGCGCCGAGCCGGAAACATTCAGAAGCACGGTGCCCGTCACAATGAGGACGATGGCAAAAACGCCTGCGGCATTCAGATGCTCTTTGAACAGGAATACGGACAGGCAGGTGGCGGCCACTATTCCGATGCCGGACCAGGAAGCGTACGCGATGCTCAGCTCGATGCCCCTGAGGGATTTGGACAGGAAAAAGAAACAGATGACATAGGCGGCAATGGCTCCTGCCGTCGGCCAGGGACGGGTGAACCCTTCCGCGTATTTCAGGCAGAGAGTCCCCATCAATTCTCCCGCTATGGACAGCAGCAAATACAAATACGGCATGGCGTCCTCCTATTGGTGGGCGGCTTTCCGGAAATGGCGGAGGTACGCGCCGCTGTGGCTGATCAATCCGTTGACCTCTTCGGGGCTCATGGCATTGAACGCTTCCGATTCGGCCTCGTAAAGTTCGGCCAGGACGTGTTCCGCATAATCCCTGCCTTCAGGGGAAAAAATGATGATCTTGCTGCGCCTGTCGGCGCTATCCGTCTGCTGTGAAACGTAACCACGGCTTTCAAGGTTTTTGAGGATGCTGTTCACCGTCTGCTTGGGAAGCATGAGTATCCTGCATAGGTCCGTCTGGGTGCAGCGTTCGGTATTCCGCACCATGTACAGCACCAGAAGTGTGTTGATCGTGATTCCGTGCTGTTCGGCCCATTGGGAATAAAGATTGTTGGTTTCAAGCCAGATTTGGTAGTAACGCCTGATCGTGGATTTGAGGTCGAGGTGCATGCAATAAAATGGTCTGATTTCGGACTAAAAATATCAGGACATACCGGAAAGTCAATACAGAAACCAGTTCCGTCCGGCAGAACGGGGACTACCGGAAATTGCCCATGGAGCAGGGATACATGCAGCGGTGCGTCCACGGGGATTGCTTACATGTCTTCCGCTGGCGGCCGGGAATGCGCCGAAGAACGCCTTCTGCGCCTGTCCTTCTGTTTGCGCATGCGCTGGATAACGCGGGCTTTTGCGGCGCACTGGCCTGTCTGCTGCCGTTCCACGGCGTCGCACAGTTCCCGGCGCGCCAGAAAGCGGTTGAGCTCCCGGGAACGGTCCACGTGGCACTTGACGGCGATGCCCGTCGGGACATGTTTCAGATAAACGCAATTGTTGGTTTTGTTCACCTTCTGGCCGCCGCGCCCGGCGCCTCTAACAAAACTTTCCTCCAGGTCCTGCTCCCGGATTCCCAGGGATTCCATGCGCTCCTTCAGGGCGGCGAGTTTTTCAGGCCTTACCATAACCGGAGTGATGCAGGGAGTTGAGGCGCGCTTGAACGGCATGGACCAGCATGTCCCGGCTGGCCGCCGTCAGGGGAGCCATTCCGATGACGGCGTTTGTTCCGTCCGCCAGGCGGAGCGTCAGCCGTGTTCCGTCCCGCTCTGCGGAGCATATCTGCTGCCAGAGGTGCCACCGCATGGTGTGGCGCGGACGCACAAAGGGGAGAATTTCCACGCCCAGAGGCGTGACGATGACGGCCGCATGCTTCAGGCAGCGGAGCCCCAGATACAGGAAGAGGACGGCCGGGACCACGGCCGCAGCCTGCATGGCCCACAAGGGAGCGGGAAGATAGGGTGTGATGGTGCCGTGCCCCGCAAGCTGGAGAAAGCCTGCTATGGCAATCAGCAGGAAAGCCGACCCGGTCAGCAGGGCTCCCGCCCGGTTGCGCGTAAAGCGCAATTCCCGCTCCTGCACGGGAATGTGGCGGATATCGTCCACCCCCAGGCCGGTTTTCACCGGACTGGGAAGTGTTTCGGATGATGTATGTTCAGGCTCCAGCATAAACGCCAGGAAGGATTTCCTTCGTTTCCTCCGTGTTATTCTCCATCAGCAGGGTGCCTTGAAGGACGGCCCCGTCCTGGAAATGGAAGTGGCCGCGCAGGGTCAGCTTGTCCAGCCCCACCAGGGAAGGCAGGCCGAGGCTGTCCAGGGAATCCACCAGCTTGTACAGCCCGGGGTCCAGGTCCACGATGGGGGCGGTTCCGTTCCGTTCCGGAGCCAGGGCCACCTTGCCGTCTGCATCTACGGAAACCGCGTCGGAACGCAGCAAAAGCAGGTCGGAGGTGGTTTTAACGGGGAAAAAGCGGGAGCGCGGCACATTGACGGCGCGCGCGCCGGGGAAGCATTCGATGCCCGCGCCCATGGCCGTTTCCAGCTGGAACACCTTGGCGGACTTCGGGTCCCTGGGGTTCACCGTCTTGCTGTTCCGGATTATGGGAAGGGGGAGTACGCCTCCGTTGGCGTCCAGAATCTGCTTGAGGGAATCCAGGCGGATCCAGAGCGTGTTGGTATTGAAATAACGGTGCTTGGAAATGTTCTGGAATTCGGGGATGTCCGCGTCCGGGCACTGGGCTACCTCCCGCAGGATCAGGTGACCATCGGACTTCCTGACGGCCAGGTGGCCGCCTTTCTTGTCCGCCTCCGTGCGGCGCGTGACTTCCATGACGAAGGGGGCTCCGCTTTCCGCAAACCAGCGCAGGAAATTCATGTCAGGCTGGGCTCCCAGATTGTCGGAATTGGAGATAAAGGCATACTTGACGCCGTCTTCCAGAAGCCGGTCCAGCCAGCCGGAACCCAGCAGGGCCGGGTACAGGTCCCCGTGGCCGGGAGGGCACCATTCAAGTTCGGGCTGCTGCGGATAGGAGGCTGGTTCCAGCGTATCCGCCAAAATCTTCGGCACGCGGTTCTGCATCAGTTCCACCTGATGGGCGTCGGCAAAACCGTCCGCCGCATACTTTTCCAGATAGGCCAGCGTGTCCGCACTGGTGGAGAAGGAATTCATGAGCAGCAGGCGCACCGGGGTTCCGGATACGGTGCGCAGGTGTTTCACCTGCCTGACGATGAGATCGAGAAAAGTGTCCTCCCCCTTCACCTTGAGCAGGCTCTTGGCCTTCTGGAGTCCCATGCTCGTTCCCAGGCCGCCGTTGAGCTTGATGCAGACGCACTGGGAAATCAGGTCTTTCCCGGCCGGTGCCGTGGAATCCGTGATGTTCGTCCAGTCCGCCACCTGGTCCGCCGGACTGATGTCCGTTTCGGGGATCATGCCGGAATGGTTGGAAACGAGAGCTTCGTAACAGCGGGAAAATGCCTTGATGGCTGCGGTGGAGATGCCCGCGGACTCCATCTTTTCTTCAAAAGGAGTGAACGTACTCATTGCCGGGGGTTGTACAAAATGACCGGAGAACTCTCAAGCATTATGCGCGTACCCCGCATGCAGTTCCGGAAGTTCCCCTTTTTACCCGGAATGACCGGATGCGGGAAGGAAAAGAAGGAAAAGAAGGAAAAGCCCGGGCGTGGCTCCGCGAAAACCTCCTTTAGCCGGATATCCGGTGCTTCCGTGGCAGCTCTGCACGGAAAGGAAACCTTCCTTTCATGGAAAAGCGGGTGCGGAAAATGTCATTTCACGGCTATGACCCGAATGCGTCGGTAGTCGGCCACCCATTGGGTGCCGTCCCACAGCTCGTCCCGGAGGGCGGACTCCATCTCTTCAAGAATCCGGATGCGGCCGGCTCCCGGCAGAGGGGACAGGTCGGAGGCAAAAAACTGCCGCACCCAGTTGCGCAAGCCGTTCTCCCCGTCCTTCAGCGGCGTGGGGCGGTCGTAATCCATGACCAGTTCCGGGTGCAGTCCGGCCTGTTCCACCAGTTTCCGGTATTCCTCCACGGTGGGGAAGTAAAAGGGATTTTCATGATGCCTTTTCTGCCGGGAAAGGCTGGATTGAAAGGCTTGCTGGATGCGGTGTATGTTGCGGACGGCGCCGAATTCGCAGACCAGCCTGCCTTGGGGTTTCAGCACGCGGAAAATGTTTTCCAGCAGGGCCTTTTGATCGGAAATCCAGTGAAAAACGGCATTGGAGAAAACGACGTCGAACCGGTTGGACCACGGCATCCGGCAGGCGTCCACCACCCGGAAGTCGATGTCCGGGTGAAGCATCCGCGCCTTGCGCACCATGTCCGGGGAAGCGTCCGCCCCGACGACATGGGCGGATTTGGCCAGCAGTTCCTGCGTGAGTGCGCCCGTGCCGCAGCCCAGGTCCAGAATGGCCTGTCCCGGATTGTCCGGAACGTGGGAGAGCAGGTCTTTCCCGTAGTCCGCGACAAAGCCGTGCTTGTCTTCATAAAAATCCGCATTCCACTCCATGACGGCGCCAGCATACAGGTCACGGGCTTGTTCTCCAAGGCTAACCCTGCATTATTTCACCATGCTCCGGCGGTGGAAATGGCCCCTGGCGCATTTTCCGCGTGCGTCCGGGATTCTGCTTGCTTTGGACGGCGTGGAATGGTTAAGATAAGTTTACTATGAAAGCAACAGCCCTGTTCATGACGGCCGGAGCCCTGGCCGCGGTTTCCGCCGGCGCCTATGACGGATACGGATATGATCCCCGGCCGGCAAGTGCCTACAATGATACGATCAGCGGCGCGGCCAGAATTGGCTACGACTCCCGCTATGCCTACAAGGACCTGGTAGCCTCCTCCCTGCTGAATCGCAGCGGCGTGTTCACCTTCGGCGGGGAAGTGGACTTGAACCTTGTCAAGGACTGGAAGCAGGAAATCGGTGCGGAATACCTGGCCTTCTGCGACGGTCTGCTGAGCGACAAGAACGCTTTTGACGCGGACTGGAAGGCCGTGAAGGAATTGTTCCCGAACCTGACTTTCCGGGGCGGTTATGAATTCAATTACGGCGGTCTTCCCGGCTATCTGAGCAAATACACGGGCAAGGCCCCCCATTCCGTGGCCCAATCCTTTACCGCCGGGCTGGCGTACGACGATCCGGGGCACGGCTATTTCGGCGCTCTGGATGTCCAGTACGGTTTTTACGGCATGACGGGCTGGCGCATCGATTTGAATGCGGGCAGGCGCTGGAGCGGCCTGATTCATGAAAAGGTGGATTTGGAACTGAGCGCGGGCACCAGCTATTCCTCCAGCTACTGGGGCGCCGGCGTGGCCGGATTCGACCAGTTCAACATCAAGCTGGCGGCTCCCGTGCGCATTTCCGGCGTGGATTCGCAGAACGGCTTCCGCGTCATTCCCTTCATCCAGTTTGACTGGGCGGGGAACACGCGTTCCGATATCCGCCG
Organism: Akkermansia biwaensis; assembly: GCF_026072915.1. Taxonomy (NCBI): domain Bacteria; kingdom Pseudomonadati; phylum Verrucomicrobiota; class Verrucomicrobiia; order Verrucomicrobiales; family Akkermansiaceae; genus Akkermansia; species Akkermansia biwaensis. Next base: position 3,108,003 of record NZ_AP025943.1, on the reverse strand, counting down.
CTATACCGGCATGAGCACCATTGAAGACTTCCGCATCCGCGTGGGCGTGGAAGCCGTGTACAGATTCTGACAACGGCCTCCGGGGGCGTCTTTCCTCCCCGTCCGGGGAGGAAGAAAACCCTCGGCGGCATGTGCCGTTTCCTGCTCTGTCCGGGGAATAACGTATGATTCATGAAAGATGCCGCCATGTGGAAAACGATTCTTATTCTTGCCCGCCATACCTTCATACGCCTGTTGTGGCTGCTGCTCCCTCTCGGGATCTTTGCCTTTCTGGTGCGGGCCATTCCCCTGAGTCCGCTCCAGGCCCTGTGCGGACTGATTCCGGTCATTATCTTTGAAATATGGCTGGTGGTCAAATACCTGCTTCCGGGCATGAGCGACCTGGTCACGAAAACCCTGTATGCGTCCAACATCACCACGGACGAGGAAGTGCTGGTGGACGCGGCCCGGCGCATGCTGGGAGCCGGAGACGCGGCGGGCGCCCTGGAGCTTTTGGAACGCAATCGCAGGGAGAATCCCGGAATGGTGCGTCCCTGGCTGATGGAATCCGGTCTGCTGAATGATATGCGCAAGTACGCGGAATCCGTTGAATTATTACAGGAAGGCTTGGCATCCCGAAGATGGAGGAAGGAGGACCGCGCCCTTTTCCTGTATAAAATAGGGGGAATTTATTCCTCCCTGCTCAATAATCCGGAGCAGGCCGTGAAATACTGGCAGGAGGCTGTCAAGAGATACCCGAACACGGCTTACGGCCGTGCCGCCAAGGACAAGCTGTACGAGCTGCGCTGAGTGGAAGGCAAGGCGCATTTTTCAAACAAAAGCCGGGGGAGGGAGGAAAGAATGCACAGCCTTGAATGCGCCCTTGGAAAAAGTAGAAGGATTTGATCATGATGCGCGTGTTGATGAAACAAGGGGAACGTTCCATTTTCTCTGTTGCACGGAGTTTTCTGGATGCAGCCGTGCATCCGCAGGTCCCTTCTGGAATTGTAGCTGGACTCCGGATTCATAATCCGGTATGTGCATGCAGAGACGCCATTATCTAATGGTTTTGTTTCAAGGAGGAATGTAGATATGATAAAAGAATGCTGTGTTTATGCAAAATACATTCCATGAATTGCCTGCCTTGACTGTTGTTGTAACAGGATTTAATCAGGAAAGTAGCATCCGGGGGGCGATTGAGAGTGTTTTGAATCAGGATTACGCGGGAAAGCTGGAATATATTTTTTCAGATGATGCATCTTCCGACGGAACTTTCCAAATCATGAGGGAAATGGAGCAGGCGTACCGGGGCTCCCATTCCATCAAATTAAACCGCAATGAGCAAAACATGGGTATCACTGACCATTTGGAAAAGGTGTATTCCCTGGCGTCTCATGAATGGGTTATGCGAATGGACGGGGACGACCGCTCTTTCCCGCACCGCTGCCGCATTCTTGCCGAAGCCATCATAAAGTACCCTCAGGCAAGATATATTGCCTCTGATGTGGAACTGGTTGTCTGCGAATCCGCCGGGCAGGCTGTATGGCCTGCCCATTTGGAAGAGGATAAAGGCCTGCGTGCCTTCCTTCCGCAGGATGGAACTGCTCACAGGGCGTTTCTCGGAACGGCATCCGCCATCAGACGCTCCTTGCGTGCCCCCTATTCGGAAATCCGGAATCTGTCCATGTGCGAGGACTTGTATGAAGCTCATAGGGCATGGCTGCATGAAGGACTCGTGGTTTTGCGGAACAAACTCGTTTTGTATGTTGAACACAGTTCCAATATTTCCAGGATCAATCCCCGGTTAAAGAACCGGAATATGGAGACTTTTCTTAAGGGAATCAGCCGTTTGAAAGGCATCAACCAATCTTTTATCCAGGCACAGGAGGCTATTGTGCGCATGACGGAAATGTTTTTGGAATCATGCCCGGATAAAAATTCTCCCCATATCGAGTCTGTCTGCAGGGATTTGGAAAATAGAAAAGAATTCATTCGGGAGCTCCGCATGGAGGTTGAATGGCCGGAAATGACGTTGGGCCGGAAAATGCGGCATTGGCCATACTTCAAAAGAAATCCTCTCAAGCTTCTGCCTTTGCCGGTCTATGGCCGGCTGCTGTGTCTGATGTACCGCCTGAAGCGATGATTTGCCCATGAGGCGCCGGGAGGCCGGGGAATATGTATTCCGTTGGAGATTTACTGAAATTCCCTGCCGGAATGCAGGCTCTTTCCTGCAGGAAAAAGTCTCATGATCTCGGAATCAATTTTCCCATGATGGGGAAAATCTTTTTCTGGAGCTTCTCATTCAGGCAGTATCTTGCCAGTTTGCTGATGCGGCGCCTCAAACGCAGCTTCCAGGAGGGTCTCCAGCAGGAAAGTTCTTGTCGGCACCTGATGCCCTTTTCCTTGGTTTCCTCGGAAACGGGATTGGAAAGATTGGTCTGGAGCCAGTCCAGAGCACGCTGTTTCAGGGAATGCTTCTTTAGGGAAACGGCGTCTTCATCCATGAACCTCAGAAGATGAATTTTACCGGGCAATTCTTCATGGGAATGAATGAGACGGTCTTCCAGGCCGAATTGCTTTAGCAGGGATGTGAAGCGGGTTGCTCCTCTTTGCGCGTTTTTGATGCACAAAAAGGGCTTGTTGAAGATAATGGCGAAGCATGTCCCGTGAAATGAGTCGGTAATCACACATTTGCAATCCTGAAATGCGCGCACCCATTCGTAGATAGTGGCTGCCGCATGCACGCGGCCTTCCGGAAAATACTGTTTTTTGAGTTCCATATCACCGGAAGGGTCCAGTAAATGTGCTGAGGGAAGGGCGAGTTCGCGTGAGATGGCTGCACAGGCCTGTCCGTAGGATTCAGTGATGTCCAGAAAATAGGTCAACATTCCATCAGGCATGGGCGAGGCTTTCTGCGTTAGCCGGTTCCAGTCCTCCATGCTTGTCAGGAAAACGGGATCAACAAGATGCGTGGCGGATATGTGGTATCTTTCCCGCAGTGTCCGTACGGAATCGCCTTCCCGCACGGAAATGGCGTGAAAACAGTCCAAATAACGCGGTATGCGGTCCAGGTAATCCTGTGGAGGCTGAACCGGCAAATCACCCAGAGAGGTGGCATACGCGATTTTACGTTTTTCTCCATCCACAAAATCAAGATAATACTGCATATCCTGATTATGCGTATATTTGTAATTCCATAACTGGTCGGAACCTGCGATGAACGTATCCGCCAGCCTGTTCGTCCTTTCCGCATCCCTGCGGGAAGAGATGGGAATGGACTCTATTCCTTCCTCCCTGAAAAACGTGCGGAATACGGAACCAGGATCATTAACATGGGAGGCCATGGTCATGGGGGCATGGTCCAGCAGAAGAACCCTGTAGCCCTGCCGGGATAATACGCAGTGCAGGGAGAAGGACGTTAGAACAGCCCCATAGTTGCAGCTCCACCACAGTCCCAGCAGCGCGATGTCCCAGTGCGGAGGGGTGTTCCTGTTATTGCCTGATACGCCAGTCATAATTCTTTTTCAGGGAAACGCCCTTCAGAGCGGCACGGTAATAGGGATAAAACTCGTTCCTGCGGAGAGCCAGGGCCGTATTGATCTTGCGCTTGAGCCATTTGACCTGGTGGCAGAATGCCTGGTTCAGGATGAAGGAATGGCTTTTTCCCGGCATCCAGGAACCGCAGCAGTGGTGGATGGAAAAACCGCGGGAACGGATGAAGGCGGGTTGCTCGAAAAACTCCTTGGGATACAAGGTTGCCAGATCGCTTTGCCATTTTTTTCCGTTCAGCAGGAATTCGGGTACTTCATTGATGAAGTAATCCGTATAAATCGTGTTGGAAACGGGCCAGCATTCTTTCCTTATTTCATTATGCAGGCTCAGAAGGCTGATGCAGAGGGGATGCTGCGGCGGAGCATAAAGAAAAGCGGTGCCCAGAGCGCAGTTATACATGTACCCCAGCGTAAAGCGATGGTCCACGGGAAGCCGGGACAGGGGCTGGAACAGTTCCACGTCGCAGTCCAAATAAAAACCTCCGTGCTCCACCAGGGCCTGAAGGCGGACGATGTCTCCCAAAAACCCCCATTTGTTCTGTTCCAGGCATCTTCTGCCAAATTCAAAACGTGAGACGTCAATATTGGACTCATTCCATTCTATTATCTCAAAATCCGGATTCAGTTCCTTCCATTTCCGGACATTTTGCCGGACTGCTTCAGGAACAGGAGAGCCGAACCAGCAATAATGGATTTTTTTAATCATATCATGGTGAATATGTTGAACTTCTAGCGGGATTGACGATAGCCGGGAATGGCAGGAAGGGAGACTTGCGGAACGGCTTCCGGGAAGAGTGTCCGGCAGGCGTGCACGGCATCCATCTTTGAATGGAAGCTGTTTTTTGTCAACTTTTCCTCCGGTTTTCTTCCTGAATGTCCGGCATTTGCGGACAGGGGAAGGATGCTGAACGGAAGACTCCTGCATTTTTGTGCGGATGCATGGGGGAGGGGGGACGGCTTTCTCCTTGACCCTGCTGATTACGGCGGAGTATCATTGAATAATGAGAAGACCCCCGATTCCCGGCCTGGTGATGGCCGACGGATGGCTGCAGCCGTATGCGCGCCAGATCCGCGACCGCCAGCGTTTGTTTGATCTGAAGATGAAGAGGATCATTCAGCGTTCCGGGACCTTGGAAAGGCATGCGGAGGGCTACCGCTATTACGGATTCAACCGGGACTCGGGGACGGGGGCATGGACCTACCGGGAATGGGCGCCCGCCGCGCGCGGATTGTTCCTGACGGGAGATTTCAACGGCTGGGACCGCAGGAGCCATCCGCTGGTGCGGAATGAACGCGGCGTGTGGGAAATCACCCTTCCTCCGGATTCCCTCGCCCACGGCCAGAAGGTGAAAGTCCACGTGGTGGGGGCGGACGGCACGGGCAAGGACCGGATTCCCGCCTGGATCACCAGGACGGTCCAGGACCCTTCCACCTATGATTTTTCCGGGGAAATATGGATGCCGGAACGTCCTTACGAGTGGAGGAACTCCGGGTTCGACCCTTCCCGAGTGGACGTGCCGTTCATTTATGAGGCGCACGTGGGGATGAGCGGGGAGGAGGAGCGCGTGCACACGTACCGCGAGTTTGCGGACCAGGTGCTTCCCCGCATCGCGGCCCTGGGGTACAACACCGTCCAGCTGATGGCCGTGCAGGAGCATCCCTATTACGGCTCGTTCGGTTATCATGTTTCTTCGTTTTTCGCGCCTTCCTCCCGTTTCGGAACGCCGGAGGATTTGAAGTACCTGATCGACCAGGCGCACGGCCTGAACATTGCCGTGCTTCTGGATGTGGTGCATTCCCACGCCGTGAAGAACGAGGCCGAGGGGCTGAACGACTTCGACGGTTCCGGCGGCATGTATTTTCTGCCCGGGGAGCGCGGCCGCCATCCGGACTGGGATTCCTGCTGCTTTGACTACGGCCGGGACGAGGTGATCGAATTCCTGCTTTCCAACGTCCGGTGGTGGCTGGAAGAGTTCCGGTTCGACGGCTTCCGCTTTGACGGCGTAACGTCCATGCTGTACTTCCACAGGGGGCATGAGCCGTTCGGGGAGCTGGGCGCGTACTTCGGCTCCTCCGTTGATCCGGATGCCGTCGCCTACCTGCAGCTGGCTTCCACGCTGATCCAGCGGGTGAAGCCGGGCGCCGTTGCGATTGCGGAAGACATGTCCGGCATGCCGGGGCTGTGCCGTCCGGTGGATGAAGGCGGCATTGGTTTTTCACACAGGCTGGCCATGGGCATTCCGGATTACTGGATCAAGCTGCTCAAGGAGAGGAAGGACGAGGAATGGAGCATGGGGGACATGTGGTACACGCTGACGAACAGGCGTTACGGAGAACCGCACGTGGCCTACTGCGAGAGCCATGACCAGGCCCTGGTGGGGGACAAGACCCTGGCGTTCCGGTTGATGGATGAGGAAATGTACTGGAAGATGGCCGTGGACCAGCAAAGCCTGGTCATTGACCGCGGGATGGCCCTGCACAAGATGATCCGCCTGGTGACTCTGGCCGCGGGCGGGGAAGGCTGGCTGAACTTCATGGGCAACGAATTCGGGCATCCGGAATGGATTGATTTTCCGCGGGAGGGCAACGGCTGGTCCTACAGCCATTGCCGCCGCCAGTGGTCGCTGGTGGACAACCCCGGATTGAGGTTCAAGTTCCTGAACGCTTTTGACCATGCCATGGTGCAGCTGGCCCTGGAGGCGCGCCTGCTGAACAATCCCCCGCCGTTCCCGCTGAATATTGACGAGGGAAACCAGATCATGGCCTTCCATCGCGGGGGGCTTGTCTTCGTATTCAACTGGTCCGGGGACCGGGCGATCATGGACTACACGCTGCCCGCACCCCAGAAAGGGGAATGGAAGGTGGTGCTGGATACGGACAATGCCCGGTTCGGCGGATTCGGGCGGCAGGACGGATCCGTGCACCATTTCACGGATGAAGAGGGCAGGCTCTCCCTGTACCTGCTTCCCCGCACGGCCCTGGTGCTGAAAAGGGTGGGGTCCGCCGTGATGGCCCGTCCCGCTGAACCGGATGCGTAGCGGATGCCGTAATCGCCGCCCTGGCCGGTGAAAGGAATGCGCCGGCACCTTTTCCGGATTCCCTGAAGATGCGGATTGGGGAAATGGCGGACGGTTTTGCCGTTTTACAAAAGAAAGGGAGGGCACTCTCCTGATGCCCGGTGAAGCCTGAAGCCGGGAGAAATCCGGGCGTTGCGGTCCCTGATGGAAAAAGGATGGCCGTTGCCTCTCTGAATGGCTGTGGATGAATCAACTTTTCCGGCCCGTGCCCTTACTAAAGCTTATGGCCTTGCTCCCATGCCGGAGGCAGTTTCTCCAGCGGGGGCGCTTCGGAATTTCTCTTTTTGAGACGGATGGTCAGGGTATCGGTCTTGAAGTTTTTAGACTTCTCGTTGTTGAGTCCCCACAGAATGGCCCCTCCCGTGGTCATTTCCGGGTGGAAGGTTTTTTCCGCGGAGTAGTAGCCCGGCTTGTCCGCCGCCACGTGAATGGGCTTGTGCCTGTTCAGGGAGAGGGTGGCGGGAGCCTGCCCCACGTACTCCCCGTTGACGCGCAGGCTGGCCCCGGAAGGAATGCTGCGTATCGTCATGTCTCCGGAAGTGCTGCTGCATGAGATGCAGGAACAGGCCGCGGCGGCCAGAAGGGCCAGAGGGGGAAGGAGTCTGGAGAACATGGGGGAAGGGACGGTTACTTGTTTTCAACCATGCGCATGGCGGCCTGCTTGATTTGGGCTGCCATGGAGTTGAGGGCGTTGGCCCTGGTGGGCGCCAGGTGGTCCTTGAGTCCGGTCTTGTCCAGCTTGGACATGTCCGCTTTCAGGACTTCTTCCGGCGGCAGGCCGGAGAGCAGGCGTACGAATACGGCGATGAGACCCTTGGTAATCAGGGAATCGCTGTCCGCGTAGAGTTTCAGAAGGCCGTTGCTGTCCTGTTCCGTATGCACCCACACCCTGGACTGGCAGCCCTTGATGAGGGACTCGTCCGTCTTGTACGCCTCCTCCAGCGGGGGAAGCTTTTTGCCCAGGCTGATGATGTATTCGTAGCGTTCCGTCCAGTCCTGGAACAGGTCCAGTTCGTCCAGCAGGTCTTGCAGGCGTTCTTCGTAATTCATGGCGGGGGAATGGAAAGGTTATGCCTTGCTGGCTTCGGCAAGCGTGGCGAGAACGGCTTTCTGGGCATGCACCCGGTTTTCCGCCTCCTGGAAGATGACCGGGGCGAAGCGTTCCAGCACGTCTTCCGTGATTTCCTTCCCGCGGTAGGCGGGCAGGCAGTGGAACACGGAATGGCCGGGGGCCGCGTGAGCCAGCAGTTCCTCGTTCACCTGGTAGGGGTAGAAGTGCTTTTCCTTGGACTGTCCTTCCGCCTCCTGGCCCATGGAAAGCCAGACGTCCGTGTTGATGACGGAGGCGTCCCGGACGGCTTCCACGGGGTTCGTGGTAAAAATGACGTTGTCGCAGTCCAGATGCCTGCGGAAATCTTCCAGCGGCAGGTAATTGGTGGGCGCGCCGATGGCGAGCGTGAAGCCCAGCCGCTTGGCCGCCCACATCCAGGAGCGGGACATGTTGTTGTCCCCGTCTCCGACGAAGGCGATTTTCATGTCCTTCCAGGAGCCGGGGCCGTAAAGCTCTTCAATGGTCAGCAGGTCCGCCAGTATCTGGCAGGGATGTTCCTCGTCCGTCAGCGCGTTGATGGTGGGAATACCGGAGAAGGAGGCGAATTCCTCCACTTCCTGCTGTCCGTAGGTGCGGATGGCCGCGCCGTGGATCATACGGCCCAGCACGCGGGCGGTGTCCTTGACGGGTTCTCCCCGCCCCAGCTGGATGTCATGGACGGAAAGGAACATGGGGCGCCCTCCCAGCTCGCTGATGCCCACTTCAAAGGAGACGCGGGTGCGGGTGGAAGATTTGGAAAAGATCAGCGCCCAGGTCTGGCCTTTCAGGGGAAGGTGTTCATGGTGGCCGCGTTCCGCCTTGAGCTTGTGGCCCAGGGCCAGCAGGTCCCTGATTTCGTCTCCGGTGAGCTGTTCTATGGAAAGGAGGTTTTTCATATGTTGGAAAGGGAATAAAAACAGGAAAGCCGCACCATACTCCCGGTTCCTTTAAAAGAAAAGGGAATAATGCGGCTTTCCGGGGAGGGGAACAAATGCCTTTAAAGCCTGGCGGCGGCCTGGTCCGGCCACGGCACGGGCGAGCCTTCGCGGGCCCCCGCGGGGTTGTTCTTCTTGTAGGTGGGCATCTGGGCCTTGCGGTCCTTGAGCAGGGCGGTCATGACCTTGGCCATGGCTTTCACCCGTTCGGGGTGCTTGTCCGCCAGGTTGTTTTCTTCGCTGATGTCTTCCTTGATATTGAACAGTTCGAACTTCTGGGTGGGGTGCCAGTAAATCAGCTTCCAGTCGCCCTGGCGCATGGCGGTGCTGGGGGAATAAAGGGGGCTGTTGCCGTTTCCTTCCCCCCACACGTTGGGCGTATGGAAGAGCAGGGGACGGTTGGCGGTCATTTTGCCGCCTTTCAGCAGTGGTACGAAACTCTTGCCGTCCACGACCTGGGGCGTTTTTATCTTTCTGGCTCCCGCCATTTCCAGAATGGAGGGGAAGAAGTCTTCAATGATAACGGGCGTGGTGCAGACGCTTCCCGCCTTGGTGACGCCGGGCCAGTACACGATCATCGGCTCGCGGATGCCGCCCTCCCGGTTGGACCCCTTGCCGAAGCTGAGGGGATAGTTGGATTCCTTGTTGCCCATGCGGCCGCTGATGGCCAGGCCGCCGTTGTCCGCCATGAAAATGATGATGGTGTTTTTATCCAGATTGTTCTTTTTCAGGTATTCCCGGATGTCGCCCAGGCTCTTGTCCATCCCTTCGATCAAGCCGGAATACCTCTTCTCGTTGTCGGACCATTTGTGGCCGTCGTTGGGATTGGAATAGTTTTCCGCAAAACGCTTGTCATAGCCGCGCATGTCGAAAGGGGCGTGGATGGCGTAATGGGCCATGTACAGATAGAAAGGCTTGTTGGCTTCCCTGGGGTCCTGGCGGATGGCATCCAGGCGTTTGAGAGCTTCCTGAGTGAGAGCTTCCGTCAGGAAGGTGTCGTTTTCATAATAGTTGTTCTCGTCCAGGCCCTGGACGTGGAAATTGCCGGTGCCGTATTTCTGGGAACCCCGGTAATCCGCAGGACCGCCGATTTCCGTGCCGGCGATGTTGTAGTCGAACCCGAAGAGTTTGGGGTTGGCTCCCGGCGTGTTTTTGGTGCCGAAGTGGGCCTTTCCGCAGTGAATGGTCGTGTATCCCTGCTTCTTGAGCAGGGCGGGGAGGGCCAGGACAGGAGTGAAAGGCTTGTCCATCTTGTACCGGATTTCCTGTTCCGTCAGCGGCAGATGAGTGGTTCCGGAAGATTTGGTGCCTGCCGGCTGAATGCCGTTGACGCTCCAGTCCGGAGGGGCTTGGAGCGCCTTGTGGCCCGCATCCGTGGTTTTGTCCCGCAGAAGCGTCCAGTTCGTCACGCGGTGCCGGGCGGAGTTCATCCCGGACATGAGGCTGCACCGGGTGGGGGAGCAGATGGGCTGGGCATAGGCGTCCGTAAAGACCATGCCCTGTTTGCCCAGGACCTCCATGTTCGGCGTGCGGTAGCGTTTGTTCAGGAAGGTGGGTTTGGGCGTGCCGTCGGCTTCCCTCCAAAAGGGCAGGGAGGTATCCTGCCAGCCCATGTCGTCCACCAGGAAGAAAATGATGTTGGGGCGTTTCTGGGCGGCCGGGGCGGCAGTTGCCGCCGGAGTCGCAGCAGAGGCTGAAAATGCGGTGCCGAGCAGGCACAGGGCGAGAGAGGCGGCGGTTTTGGAATATCTCATGGTGAAAATGCTGATAATAATATAACGCACGTGACGCGTGAATCTGTCAAGACTGCATGTCTGCCCGGCCATGTTTTTTGCCGGATGCGGGATAGAACGGTTTCCCGGCCGTGCTCCGGCTTTATTCGAACAGGGCCGGATAGGATTCCCGGGCCAGGGCCAGGCTCAGATTGACAATGGTCCGGCTGTTGGGAGCGCAGAGGGCTTTCCCGGCCATCTCCCGGCACTGGCCGTAGTCCAGATTGCGGATGGCGTAGCGGATGATGGGAACCAGGTGGACGCCCACGGACATGGAGGTGGCCCCCAGCCCCACCAGCAGGGGCAGCAGGGTGATGTCACCCGCCATTTCCCCGCAGATGGCCGTCGGGATGCCTTCCTTGTCACCGGCGGCAATCGTCATGCCGATGATGCGCACCACGGCCGGGTGCGTGGGGCGGAACATGTTGGCTACGCGGTTGTTGACCCTGTCCACGGCAATCGTGTACTGGGTCAGGTCGTTGGTTCCCACGGAAAAGAAGTCCACTTCCTTCGCAAGCACGTCCGTCATGATGGCGGCGCTGGGGACTTCAATCATGATGCCCACTTTCAAGTCCCGCGCGTAGGGGATTTTTTCCCGTTCCAGTTCTTCCCGGCATTCCTGGAGGATGTGCTTGGCGGTGATTACTTCCGTATAGCCGGAAATCATCGGGAACATGATGCCGCAGCCGGGCGTGTCCGCGCAGGCGCGCAGAATGGCGCGGAGCTGCTGCTTGAACAGTTCCGGACGGCTCAGGGAAACGCGGATGCCCCGCCAGCCCAGGAAGGGGTTCGGTTCCGGAGTGTCGAGCCGTTCGCAGGGCAGCTTGTCGCCTCCGGAATCCAGCGTGCGGAAGATGACGCCGTGGGGGGCGCAGCCTTCCGCCAGTTTTTTGTAATAGTGCATCTGCTCTTCTTCATCCGGCATGCCGGATGGATTGCCCAGCAGGAAGAACTCCGTGCGGAACAGCCCTACGCCTTCCGCGCCCACTTCCTTGATGCCGGAGTATTCGTGGGGGAATTCCACGTTGACGGAGAGCCGGATGCTGCGGCCGTCCCGGGTGACGGTGGGCAGGTCCCGCAGGGCTTCCAGGGCCTTGTACGCCTTTTCCTTCTCCACCTGGAGCCGCTTGTAGTATTCCACGGTCTCCGTGGAGGGCTTGAGGATGAGGACGCCCTTGTAGCCGTCCAGGATGGCCGGAGCGTGGCTTTCCACATTCAGCAGCGCCTGTTCCAGCCCCACCACGGCGGGAATGCCCATGGAGCGCGCAAGAATGGCCGTATGGGAAACGGAGGACCCTATTTCCGTGGCGAATCCGTGAATCTGGCTGGCGTCCACCGCGGCGGTGTCGGAAGGCGTCAGGTCGTACGCCACGAGGATTTCGGGCTCTTCCTCGTCCGCCTCGTCTTCCTCCGGCGGTTCCGTGCTGCGCAGGTTGTCGATCACCCGCTGCATGATGTCCTCCATGTCCGCCGTCTTGGCCCGCAGATAGGGGTCGTCCACGCGGCGCAGGACTTCCATGTAGTTCTGCATGACCACGTAGAAGATATGCTCCACGTTCTGGAGGCGCCTGGCCAGTTCCGTGCGGACCTGGTCGAGGATGATCTTGTCCTGGAGGAGGAGAATGTGGGCGTCAAAAATGGCGGCTTCCTTTTCCCCGGAAATCTGGATCATGCGCTCGCGCAGGGCCCTGATCTGCACCGCGGTCGTCTGGAGGGCGCGGTGAAAGCGCACCAGTTCGGAATCCACCTCGTCCGGCTCAATGTCGTAGGCGACCGGTTCCTTGGACCCCTTGATCTGGATCCTGATTTTACCGAGGGCGATGCCGGGAGAAACAGGAATGCCCTGGAGATGTATTTCTTCCGTGGAAATGGGTTCCTGAATCATCTGCGGGCTTTCTGGCCCGGACTCATGGCCATGAGCCGGAATATGTTCAATCTTCTTCGAATTTGCGGGCGACCAGGTCTTCCAGCGCGTCGAGCGCCTGCTGCTCGTCCTTCCCTTCAGCCGTGACGGTGATCTTGGAACCGTGTCCCACGGCCAGCATCATGAGGCCCAGAATGCTCTTTCCATCAACTTCTTCGCCATCCTTTTCCACGACGATGTCTGCATCGAAACTGCTGGCCAGTTTGACGAATTGAGCAGCCGGGCGGGCATGGATGCCGAGTTTGTTGATGATGGTGAGTTCCTTGGTAACCATGGAAATAGAAGTAAGGGGTGAAGCGGTTGCTAAAACGGTAAGTACACTAATAAGAGCTTTTTTCCAAGAGTTTTTTGTCAGTCGCCGCTTTCCGGGGCCTGGAAGTTTGACATGAGGCGGCGGTTGAACTCCCCGGCCATGTCGATGCCCATGTCCTTGAGATGGTAGTCCATGGCGGCCACTTCCACCAGGCGGGCGATGTCCCTGCCGGGGGCCACGGAAAGCTGGACATGCAGCACCTTTTCCCCCAGAACATCAAGGCCTTCCCTCTCCAGGCCCAGCCTGTCCAGCTGTTCCTGGTCCCTGGCTGGAATGAGCGTGACGATGAGGTCCAGCCGCTTGTTGTGGCGCAGGGACTTCAGCCCGAACAGGGTGGTGATGTTGACGATGCCCAGGCCGCGCACCTCCATGAAGCCGCGGCTCATCTCCGGCGCACTTGCCACCAGTTCCCCGCCCACGTTGCGCACGTAAACCATGTCGTCCGCCACGAGGGCCGCCCCGCGTTCGATCAGGCCCAGGGCCGTTTCACTCTTACCCACGCCGCTCTTGCCGCGTATCAGCACTCCCACGCCGCGCACGTCCACCATGCAGCCGTGCAGGGTCATGCTTTCCGCAAATTCGTTTTCCAGAATGATGGTGGCGGAGTTGACGAATTTCATGGTGACCAGGCTGGTGCGGAAAACGCAGACCCCGGCCTCGTCAGCCAGTTCCACGATCTCCTGGGGAGGGTCCTGGTCCCGGGAAAAGACGATGCCCGGCACCTCGCACCGGAACATGCGCTGGATGCGGGATTTGCGCATTCCTTCCGGCAGTTTCTGGAGGTAGGCCAGCTCCGCGGAGCCGAATACCTGGATGCGCTTGTTGGCGAAGTAGGAGTAAAACCCGGCAATGGCCAGGCCGGGACGGTTGAGCGCCGGTTCGCAAATGTGGCGGGTGAGGCCCGCCGGGCTGTTGATCAGCTCAAGCTGGAGGGCTTCCTTGTATTTGCCGTAAAATTTGGACAGGGTGACGAAATCCACTTTTTTCACTTTGGATTTACTGAACATAGGCTTATTAAAGGGACAAACGAAGCTCCAGGGCAATCAAATATATTCCCGGACCGCCCCGATGGCCCATTTTTTTGAAAAAAGCCCCGTTCCGGAAGGGAATGCCACACTTTACCTGTTGATTTGAGGGCCCAGGCATGGTCTCATGGTGCCATGAACAGACTGGATCAATTGGCTACGTTGTTAAGGTTTCCCAGCATCTCCGCGCAGAAGGAGCATGCCCGGGACGTGAGCGACTGCGCGGACTGGCTGGTGGACAAGCTCTCCGGCATGGGATTTGAAGCCGTGGCGCACAAGACGCACCGGCATCCCGTCGTGGTGGGGCGCAGCCCCCGGGAGGAAGGCAGGCCGACCGTGCTGATTTACGGCCACTACGACGTGCAGCCCGTGGACCCGGTGGAGCTGTGGGAATCCGACCCCTTTGAACCGGAAGTGCGCGACGGCAAAATTTACGCCCGCGGAGCCACGGACAACAAGGGCCAGCTGTTCGCCCACATTCTGGGCGTGGAGGAACTCCAGCGCCAGAACGGCGGGCATCTGCCCGTGAACGTGATCTTCCTGCTGGAAGGGGAGGAGGAAGTCGGCAGCGGCAGTCTTTCCCTCTTCCTGAAGGAACACAGGGATGAACTGGCCTGCGACGTCATCGTTGTCTCCGATACCGGCATGGCCGCTCCGGACACCCCCACCTTTTCCTACGGCCTGCGCGGCCTGGCGGGCGCGGAAATCATCGTGAAGGGACCGTCCGCCGACCTGCATTCCGGCGTGTTCGGCGGGGCGGTAGCCAACCCCGTCACCGCTCTGGCGGAAATCATCGCTTCCTTTCATGATTCGGAAGGCCGCGTGGCCGTGAGGGGATTTTATGACGGCGTGGAATCCATCGCCACCTGGGAACGCAGCATGTGGGCCACCGTGCCCGGCATGAGCAATGAAGAGCTGGCGAAGCTGACGGGAGTGGATACCGTGGTGACGGAAGCCGGATTCACCGGGGCGGAATGCATTTACGCGCGCCCCACGCTGGAGCTCAACGGCATCGGCGGCGGTTACCAGGGAGAGGGCAGCAAGACGATCATTCCCAGTCGCGCCTTCGCCAAAATATCCTGCCGCCTGGTGCCGGGACAGGACCCGGAACGGATCGAATCCCTGCTGGAAGAGCACGTGAAAACGCATACGCCCAGAGGGGTGTCCGTGGAATTCAAGCGGGAGCACAGCGGCAGGGCTTATGTCTGCGATCCCAACTCCGAATTCGGCCTCGCCGCGCAGCAGGCCCTGGAGGAAGCCTTCGGGCGCAAGCCGGTGCTGGTGCGCGAAGGCGGCAGCATCCCGATCATTGAGGAAATGAAAAACGTGCTGGGAGCGGATGCGCTGATGCTGGGCATGTGCCTGCCGGACGCGCGCATCCATTCCCCCAATGAAAACTTCTCCGTGGAACTGTTCACCAAGGGAATAGAAATGAGCCAGATACTCCTGCGCCGCCTGGGGCAGATCAAACGGTAATCCCCCCTCCTATGAACCAGCCTGCCGCCGCTGAAATAGTCAATCTGCACAAGACCTTCAAGACCGGTCTGGGCAAGCCCGTGGTGCACGCCGTGCGTGGGGTGGACATGAACATCCGGCAGGGGGAGGTGTACGGCCTGATCGGTCCCAACGGATCCGGCAAATCCACGCTGATGAAGGCCCTGCTGGGTCTGGTGAGGCCCACGCGGGGCTCCTGCTCCATCTTCGGCAAATCCAGCCTGTCCCCGGACAGCAGGGAGGAAGTGGGCTTTCTGCCGGAAAACCCGTACTTCTACAAATTCCTGACCGGAGCGGAAACCGTGGCCTTTTACGGAAAGCTGTGCGGACTCAGCGGCAGAAGCCTGAAGGAAAAAGTAAGGGAACTGCTGGACCTGGTGGGGCTGTCGGACGCCGCGGACCGCCGTCTGGGCGGTTATTCCAAAGGCATGCTCCAGCGCATCGGCATGGCCCAGGCCCTGGTGCAGTCCCCCCGCCTGGTGGTGCTGGACGAACCGACCGCCGGGGTGGACCCCCTCGGTTCCCGGGACATCCGGAACATCATTGAAAACCTCAAGAACCGCGGCATGACCGTGTTCCTGTGCTCCCACCTTCTGGAGCAGGTTCAGGAAGTGTGCGACCGGGTGGGCATCATCTTCAAGGGCCTTCTCATTGCGGAAGGCTCCATGAACGAACTGACGAGGGACTCCGACAAGCAGGAAATCCTGCTGGAACACGCCTCCCCCTGTCTTCTGGAGGAATTGAAAAAAATGGTGCGGGAAGACGGGCGCGCCGTGTGGCTGGAGGACGGGCACCCCCGCAATTCACTGGAAAGCGTATTTCTTAAAAGCCTGCTGGAATGGAAAGCGAAGCACCCCAATCCGGAACAATAGGAGGACTGCCGGCCGCCAAGCGGGAACTGCGCCGCATGATCCGCGGGAGGATTGCGGAACTGGACGCCGCCGCCCGGCAGGCCATGTCCCTGGACATCTGCCGGAAATTGGCGGCCCTGGCACGGGAAAAAGACTATCGGCGCGTGGCCGTCTTTGCCGCCAGGCCGGGGGAGGTGGACCTGCTGCCCCTGCTGGACATGATGCCGGAACGGGAATGGTATTTTCCTCTGGTGCATGAAGGGCGCCGGTTGAGTTTTCACCGCGTGTGCCATGGCGGGGAATTCGTCACGGGCAGCTGGGACATCCGGGAACCCGGTCCGGCATGTCCGGAACTGCACGCGGGGGAACTGGACCTGATTGTTCTGCCGGGAGCCGCCTTCACGCGGGACGGCAGGAGGCTGGGCTACGGAGGCGGTTTTTACGATACCCTGCTGGCCGGTCCCGCGCGCGACGTTCCGCTGGCCGGCGTTTGCTTCCCCTGCCAGCTTCTGGACGATCTGCCTGTGGAACCGCACGACAAAAAGGCGGACATGGTCGTCACCTCCGGCATGGAGTAATGCGCATAGCTGCGTATTCCGCAATATTCCGCAAAAGCCCGTTTGCGGAAGTGCGAATGGAAGGGAAAACGGAAATTCCCCGGAGCGGGCAGGGCGCCCGGAAAAGTAGGAGGGTTAAATGCGGAACCGGTGCTTCTGCACGGTCAGCTTGTAGAACAGGTCATAGCGTGCATTGAGCAGGGGCGTCAGGTGCTCCACGCCTCCGGCCACCTGGCCGCGGATATCCGCGTACAGTTTGCGGTAATCTGAAAGGCCGCTGATCATGGCTTCATAAAGGGGAGTGCGCAGGCCGCAGTCAATCGCAATGCTCATTTCAGACGCCGCGGAGACGATCTGCTTGGACAGCCGGTACTGCATCCAGGCCAGTCCCAGATTGCTCCCCAGCCACAGGACCAGAGCCACGCCCAGGCAGGCGAATCCCGCCCCGTGTTCCCCGAAGCTGCCCAGCAACGCGCCCAGAATGACCATGACGAGCATCAGCTTGAGTTCCGTCCGCATCACGTCTTCCTGGTCCAGGAACAGCTTGCTGAGGCACGGCTTGATGCCGAAATCCTTCAGCGGCATGTACACGGAGCGTCCCAGCCGTTCCTTGTACACCTCCAGGTCCGCCTGGAGCCGGGCTGCCGGGAATTCCCCGATGTCGCAATCCCACTGCTCCCTGACGCGCGGGCGCACGTGGTTCCAGTGTGTTTGGCAGATGTTGAGAAACTCCTTGTTGTAGTAGGCGTGCCGTTCTTCGATGCCCGACTTGACCAGTTCATAAAACCATTCGTCGATGACGGGGGGAAGCTTGTGCAGGATCATCGTCCTTCTGATGGAAAGGAAGCGTCCCAACTGCCGGGCGGACTTTTTACCCAGCCGCGGCACGCAATCCTGGACGTATTGCGCGTATGCCTTCAGCCTTGCGGGCATTTCCTCCTCCATTTGAAGCTGGATGCGGTCGATTTCCCGGTCAATGGAAGTCAGGAAGCCGGAATCCAGCTTGGAAAGGCGGTGCAGTTCATTGAGCACCTTTCCCTGTTCCTCCAGCAGGCGGTCCGTGGCCAGCAGCAGGCGTTCCACGCGCCTGTCCGTCAGGGGGCTCCGTTTCAGAACCTCCTGAACGCAGGTTCTCAGGGCTTCCACTCCCTCGCCCGCGCGCTCCCCCGCGGGAGTGATGGGGTACAGGGGAAGCTGGACGCCCAGATGTTCCCGGGAGACGGAGCGCATCTCCTCCTTCAGCGCCTGAAGCTGTTCAAAAGGCAGAAGCTCCGCGTGGGTGATGACCAGCACCATGCGGGAATGGAGCCGTTCCTCCAGCGTTTTCAAATACTCCCAGATGGCGGGTTCATTGCCGTCTTTGGCGGAAATGACGACCAGCACGGCGTCCGACTTGGGGACGATATGCTTCAGCCGCTGGGGGGCGGCAGGCTGTTCCAGGCCGATGGTGTCCCAGAACTCCAGGTTCAGCAGGGAATCCGACGGGTAGAAGCGGTCCTCCACCCATTCATGGGTGTGCGGGGCGGGGTTGGGCTTGTATTGCCAGCGTATCAGGGTGGCTTCGCTGGAAACGCGGGAGCAGAAGTATTCCCCCGCCAGGGCGTCCAGCGTGGAGGACTTGCCGGAGCCCGTCAGGCCGATGACGGTGACGTTCTGCGGAGTGCAGCATTCCTCCAGCGCTTCCTCCACATCCTTCTGGGAATCGAAATGCCTGTCCGGACCAATGCGCGCGGAAAATGCCGCGGCGGCATCCGCTACGTCCCGCACCGCATGCGGAATCACATTTTTCCCTCCTGTCAGCATGGGTTATGAAATCAAAAAACCGTCCGGGGCTTTCCCTTCCTCTTCAGCAACCCTACACGCCGCAATTCCTTCTGTCCAATTAAAATGACGGCGCCGGGGCATACGCCCTGCCTCCGAAAAGGGCCGTGCCCACGCGGACGAGGGTGGCTCCCTCCTCCACGGCGGTTTCAAAGTCGTGGCTCATGCCCATGGACAACTCCGGAAGCGGCATTCCGCTTTTGACGGCCAGGGAATCCCTCAGCTCCCGCAGGCGGCGGAAATAGGGGCGCGCCTCCTCCGGATCATCCACGGGAGGGGGAATGCACATCAGGCCGGCGATCTCGATATGGCCGAGCCGTGCCAGTTCTTCCCAGTCCCGTTCCAGAAGTTCCGGGGAAAACCCGAATTTGCTGTCTTCCGCCCCGACGTTGACTTCCAGCAGGATGCGGGGGCGTTTGCCCGTCTCCTGCGCTACCGTGTCCAGGAACTGAGCCAGGCGCAGGGAATCCACGGCATGGATCAGCGTGAAATGTTCGAGGGCCTTGCGCACCTTGTTGCGCTGGAGGGGGCCGATAAGGTGCCATTCCGTGTCCGGCGGCAGGGCGGGAATCTTTTCCAGGGCTTCCTGAACCCTGTTTTCTCCGAAGACGCGCTGTCCCGCATCGTAGCAGGCCAGGACGTCGCAGGCCGGAAACGTTTTGCTGACGGCTACCAGGCGGGCGGACCCTTTCGGGCGTCCGGCGCGTGCTTCCGCGGCGCGGATGCGGGAGATAATGTGTTCCAGGTTTTGTTGGATGCTCATGACGGGTGATATCAGTTCAAGGAAGGCTGTGCGGGCGCGTGGCTCATGATCTGGTGCAGCGGGGACAGGCGGCGCATGGCCATGGCCCACACCTTGGAATAATCCGGCTCCAGGCAAAGGTCCGGAACCATGGGGGAAACGTACCACGCGCGGTCGTTCAGCTCCCTGCGCAGCTGGGGCAGCGTCCAACCGCTGTGCCCCACATAGGCGCGCAGCATGACATGGGGGTCTTCCGCGTATTCCAGCGCCTGTTCCTCCTGAAGGTGGAACTGGACGCGCAATTTCTCCTCCGTGCGGGAAAAGGCGGCGAAAATGAGCTGGTTGCGCTCCACCGGACCGCCCTTGAAGATGGGGACGGAATAAAGGGACGCAGGAATGTCCGTGCTGGGAGCTACGTCTCCTACGGTCATGTTGGCCGGATGGTTCAGGATGTAGCCGATGACAAATTCCTCCTCCACCCGACTCAGGAAAATGACGGAATGGTGGAATCCACCGCCTTCCAGGTAGGGAGCGGCCACCAGCAGATGCCCGGCTAGATTAGCGTTGCTGATATCTTCGTGTTCCATCATCTCCATATGCGCATGTTAACAAATGTGACGAAGGCGCGCAACCGCGCGTTCAAACAGCCGTGTCAGGCATGCCGGGAGAGGAAGGAAGCCGGGCGGAGAAAAATCAGCCGCGGCGGGACCGCGATGTTTTGAAGGAGCGGGACGCGGACTTGCCGCTTTTCGCCTTGCGGGACTGTACGGTGTGAGTCCGGGAGACGGCCTTCTTTTTGGCGGTGGTCTGCTTGTGCGTCAGGGCCACGGCAGGGGGGCGGGAAGACCGGTGGCGGTAGGAAACCAGGGAAGCCGTATTGTGGGGCTCTGCGGCCGCCGGGGCGGGGGCCATGACCAGAAGGGGGGTGTTCTGCATTCTTTCCGCCTCTTCCAGCGCTTTCAGGGAGGCGCTGATGGAGCAGCGTTCAATCACCACGGGGTCTCCGGTGTTGACCAGGTTGAAAGCTTCGTACACGTCGTCGCTCTTCATGCGGATGCAGCCGTAGGAGGCGGGGGTGCCGATGGTGCGTTCCTCAGCCGTTCCGTGAATATAGATCAGGCGTGAATAGGCGTTCCGGTTGCGGGATTCCACGCCCTTCAGCCACATGATGCGCGTGACGATGGGGTCGCGGCCCGGAGAATTCGGCGCCACGCATTCCCCGGTGGGCTTCCGGCTTTTAAACACCATGCCCTTGGGCTGGTTTGTCCCTATCTTGGCGGCAATCCGGTGCGCGCCCAGCGGAGTGCGGCAGCTTCCCTTGCTGTCGCCGAGACCGAATTTGGAGGTGCTGACCGGGTAGGTCTTTACGACCTTGCCGCCGCGCATGACGGCCATTTTCTGGTCCCGGACGCTGACGACCACGCCGTCCTTGACGATGGCGGTAGGCTGGTAGTCCCTGCCGGTGCAGGAAACGAGGGTGCCGAGCACCGCAACAGCGGCGGCGGTCAGTTGAATCAGGCGTGCTTGCGAGAGAGGCGCAGGCATGGGAGGCGGCTAGTTCTTGGCTTTGGCGGTTTGCCGGGCGGGCATCAGATTGGAAATCATGCGGCCCAGGGAGCAGAACCCGGTGTAATAGAATCCCAGGAAGGGAATCATCAGGATGGGGGAAATATAGTGGCCCTGGCGTATCATCAGGATGATCAAGTTCAGGAAGAAAGTGCCGCAGGCGATTTCAAGCACGGGAATGACGACGGATTTGATTGCCTTGTACCCGTTGCGCTTGAGCTGGGAGACATGCTGCCTGTTTTCCTTCTGTTCCACGCCGTACTTGGGCGTGCGGACAAAGGCGGACTGGTGGCCGAAGATGGCTTCCAGAACGGCTTTGGCGTTATTGACCGCCATGCCCACGCTCAGGGTGAGCAGAAGAGGCAGGTAGGGAAGTTCCTTCCACCAGGACTTGGGACGCACCACGATCTGGGCGCTCATATAAAAGATGCAGACGGCCACGCTGGTCAGGAAGAACAGGGCCACGTTCACGAACCACATGACCACCGTTTCATTTTCCGGGATGCGCTGCGTGCAGATGGGGTACACCAGGAAGCAGAGCAGGGCCAGAAGAAGGTAGGAATAATTGCAGGTAAGGTGGGTGGTGGCCTCCACCTTGGCCTTCAACGGAGCCTTGGAACGCCAGATGTCCAGCAGTATCTTCTGGCAGACCTGGATGGAGCCCTTTGTCCAGCGGTGCTGCTGGGACTTGAATCCGTCCATGTCCACGGGAAGTTCCGCGGGGGTTACCACGTCGTTCAGGTAAATGAAGCGCCATCCCTTGAGCTGGACGCGGTAGGAAAGGTCCATGTCTTCCGTCAGCGTATCGTGGGACCAGCCGCCTGCGTCGCCGATCACGCATTTGCGCCAGATGCCGGCAGTGCCGTTGAACGTGAAAAAGCGTCCGGAACGGTTGCGGGCCGTCTGTTCCATGGCGAAGTGGCCGTCCAGGTACATGCCCTGGATGCGGGTAAGCAGGTTGTATTCCCGGTTGATATGGCCCCAGCGGGTCTGGACGAGGCCGACGCCCTCATCCGTGAAATAATGAATGGTCTTTTGCAGAAGGTCGGGTTCCGGGACGAAATCGGCGTCCAGGATCAGCAGGAATTCCCCCTTGGCCACCTTGGTGGCCGCTTCCAGCGCTCCGGCCTTGAAACCGGTGCGGTCCGTGCGGTGAATGCAGACGGCGTCAAAGCCGCGGGACTTCAATTCCTCCACCTTCCGGTAACACTGTTCCGTCGTATCGTCCGTGGAATCGTCCAGAATCTGGATTTCCAGCTTGTCCTTGGGGTAATCCAGGGCGGCGACGGATTCCAGAAGGCGGTCCACAACGAACTTTTCATTGAACATGGGAAGCTGGACCGTGACCACGGGAAGCTCCCGGAAGCGGGATTTGGGCTGCGGCTTGTTGTTGCGGTTCTTCCAGTAAAGGTAAACGATGGTGAGGCGGTGAAAACCGTAGCCGGCGAGGCCTACGAGGACCAGAAGATAGCACAAGAGCCAGATAAAATTGTAGTTCATGCAGGGCGGATGGGTTGTTCAATATCCTTTTTGCGTCAGACGCAAGGGATTTCCTTGACGCGACGCCCGTATAAGACACCATAAGCCGAGAGTCAAGACATATTCAGTTTTGCCTAACCTTTTTGAATATTGTTATGAAGAGATTTTATCTGCTGGCCGCGGCCATATCCGTGACGGGGGGAATGGCATTTGCCGATCCCGGGGAAGAAGTGCCTGACAGGGACGGCACCGTGCTGGACATCCAGCTTCCGCAGCCTGACAGGCAGTCCCAGCCGGCCATTCCGGAGCGCCTTCTGGACGACTCCCATATGAATGAGGAATTGGGAATCAACGAATTTACCGCCCCGTCCATCCGCAAGATTTTTGAAGACCTGGAGGGACTGCCGGAAATCCCGGAAAACGCGGCCCTGCGTCCGCGTCCGGAACGGCCGCCGATGGACCGCTGCTCACTGGCACTTCAACTGGGAGGAATGATGGCGGACGGCTTTGTCATCGTGCAGTGCGGCAAGATGAACGAAGTGAAGCCCATTGCGCTGGACCTCTCCAACTACGCGAAGGCGATAGGTGCCGGAGAGCGCGTAAACCGCCACGCCGCCAGCCTGCTGAAAAATGCGGAGGACGGCGATTTGGGCAGTTTCAAGAACAACCTGGCCCTGATCCAGTCCGACGTGGAGCAGGAGCTTGCCTCCCTGCGTGATTCCGACATGGCTAACCTGATCGGCCTGGGCGGCTGGATTCGGGCGCTGGATGCCGCTACGGCGGCCCTGGACAACAAATTCTCCGAAGACAAGGCCAAAGTCATTTTTCAGCCGGACGTGCCGGAATACTTCCATTACATTCTGGACGGAGTGGAGCCGGAAATGAAGGAACGCCGGGACATCGGCAAAATCATGGAACTGCTGACCACGTTGCAGGAGCAGATGACGCTGGCACCCGGAGCCAAGCCCACGAAGGCGGGAGTGGAAGCCCTGCGCAAGACGACGCTGAAATTGATGAAGGCGGCGTTGGCGCCCGCGGAATCATAACTCTCCCTGTTCCTTATGGTGCTTCCCCTCTTGACGAGCCTGGACGTGCGTCTTTCTCCGCGCAATCTGTATTCCCAGGATCAGGAATTGCAGCAAATGGCGGGCGACGACGGGCGCATCCCCGTGCCCTACAATGTGAGCATCCGCAACATGGGGGACGGGGCCGTGCGCATCATCGGCAAAAAATGGACCGTCCGTTCCCACCAGGACGGCACGCAGGTCATTGAGGGGGATGAACTCTTCGGTTCCCGCCCCCTGCTGTGCCAGGGGCAGATTTTCGCCTTCAACGGCCTTCAGATGCTCCGTCTTCCCGCGCGCATCCAGCTCACCCTTCTTGTCCGGGACGAGGGCGGCGTGCTCTACCATACGGACCCCGTCAGTCTGACTTGGTGATGCTGCCTGGCGAATGGACATTTCAGCGGCCATGCCGCTGAAACAGTGCCAAAACCGATGATGAAAAAAGGGCGGGAATAGGAATCCTGCCCTTTTTCTGGTCTTTCATCATGGACCACTTCCATCCGGCAGTGCCGGACCGCTTTAACCTTCCTCGTCGTCCCCGTGGTTGAGGATAAAGTTCAGGTCGTCAATGCCGAGGCTGGACGTGAAGCCTTCGTCTCCAAGCACGTTGGCAACCAGCTGGTTCTTCTGGTGCTGGAGGATGCGGATTTTCTCTTCCACGGAATCCTTCGTCAGAAGACGATAGGCGATTACCTTGTTCTTCTGGCCAATGCGGTGCGTACGGTCGATGGCCTGGCTTTCCACAGCCGGGTTCCACCACGGATCGTACAGAATGACGTAGGAGGCGGAAGTCAGGTTGAGGCCGGCGCCCCCGGCTTTCAGGGAAAGAAGGAAGACGGACGGGTCCTTGGTCGTCTGGAACTTTTCGATTTCCCCGCGGCGGTCCTTGGTCTGGCCCGTGAGGTAGTTGAGCGGACGGTTCTCCGCTTCCAGGCGATTCTTGATGATTTCCAGCATGGAAACGAACTGGGAAAAGACGAGCACCTTGTGCCCTTCCTCCCGGAGCTGGTCCAGCAGGTAGAACAGGGCGGTCATCTTGGCGCTGTCCTCCTTGGCGTACTTCGGGTCCACCAGGCCGGGATGGCAGCAAATCTGGCGCAGGCGCATGAGGCCCTGAAGAATGGCAAAGCTGTTCTTCTTCACGGATTCGTCTGAATCCAGGCCGAGCAGGGCTTGTTGAATGCGGCGCAGTTCCGCCTTGTAAAGCTGGCTCTGGATGCCTTCCATCTTGGCGTACACTTCCTCTTCCGTTCTGGGCGGCAGGTCTTTTGCCACCTGGGACTTGGTACGGCGCAACAGGAAAGGCTTCAGGCGGGCGGCCAGGCGGTTCTGGCTCTGCGGGTCCTTGCGTTTGTCGAACCTCTTCTTGAAGTAGGAACGGGAGCCGAGTACGCCGGGCATGGCGAAAGCCATGAGGGACCACATGTCCAGCAGGCGGTTTTCAATAGGCGTGCCGGAGAGGACGAGGCGGTTGTAGGAAACGATGTCCCGCGCGGCCTTGGCGGCCTTGGAATCCGGGTTCTTGATCTGCTGGCCTTCGTCCAGAATGACCGTGAGCCATTTGATCTGGTTCAGGGTTTCTCCGCAGACGCGGAGCTGGGCGTAGTTGACCACGACCATGTCGTAATTCTTGTTGATGTCCTCCAGATTGGCCTGGTCCTTGCTGCGGATGACGAGAACGCGCACGCCGGGGGCGAATTTCTCCGTTTCCCCCGCCCATACGTCCAGCACGGATTTGGGGCACACGATGAGCACCGGAGGAACGGCGAGCTTTTTCCTGGACTTGTTCTTGCGTGCGTATTCCTCACGCAGCCACAGAACGTAGGTAATGGACTGGATGGTTTTGCCCAAGCCCATGTCGTCCGCCAGAATGCCGCCGAACCCGTTCGTGGCCAGATAGGCCAGGAAGTGGAAGCCGTCGATCTGGTAGGGGCGCAGGGTGGCCTGAAGTTGGCTGGGAACGTCCGGCTTGACGTCGATCTGGATTTCCGCGGTACGGTCCTTGATGCGTTTCCATGCCTTCGGGTCGAACACTTCCGCGGCCTTGGGGTCCGCGAGCTGCATGGCGTGCATGCGGTGGGTTTCCCCGGAAAGGTCGAAGGGGTCCAGGCCCAGGCGGGTAACGGCGTCGCGCTGGTCGTTGTCCAGCTTGATTTCCAGGCGCATCCAGCCGCCGTCGTCCATGCGGACGTAGCCGCCTCTGGCGGCCACCAGGGCGCGGATTTGTTCCTTGGAAAGCTGGACACCCTCCACGTCGATGACGATGCGGAGGTCGAACCAGTCGATCTCCTGGTTCACTACCTCGAACCGGACGGCCGCCGCCACCGGGTCCGCCAGCAGCGTCTTGAGCTTTTCATCCATGTTCACGGTCAGCTCTTCAGGAAGGTGCTTGGCCCATTCCGCAAACTTTTCAGGGAACTGGCGCGTGACGCGCGCCTTGAAGGCCCCCACCTGCGGATCATAAGAGAAACCCATGTCCTCCAGCAGACCGGGGATGGGGTAAAGGTGTTCACGGATGAAGCGCAGGAGCGCCTTATTGCGCATGGGTTCCTGATGAGCAACTTCCCAGCCGTCCTTGCCAAGTTTTTCCGTGCGGTAGCCGGAAGCGTCCGTGGCGGTCACTTCGCACAGCACGTGTTCCGTTTCCGCGGAGGTGAGGCCGCGCACGATCTTCATGTCAAAGCTGCCGCGCAGGTCGATGTCCACCACGCGGTCCTCCATGCTGGGGGGCAGGGTAGCCCCGATCTTGCGGAGGAATTCCACGCCTTCCAGGCTGTCGATAACCTGCTTGGGGATGGAATAGCGGGGTTCCACTTCCGTGCTCTCCAGCCAGCGGGGAGGGCCGGGGAAAACGGTTTCGTCAGACTGGTACAATTCCTGCTGGCCGGGAAGCTGCCTGACGGAGTGGGAAACGTTGATGCCGGAGGAAGTGACGAGCTGAAGCGCGTAGCAGTCCGGCTCGATGGGATCGTCCTGGCAGACCCACTTGAGCGGTTCGTCCACCACTTTGAAATAATTCTCATCCAGGTTCACCAGATACCCCTTCAGCGCGGGCTGGTGGAAAAGCTTGTTCATCAGGGCGCAGGCGGCCTCCTGGTCCAGGTCCAGCGTCAGGGCGTCTTCCTCATGGGCGTAATCGGCCAGGGACACCAGCAGGATTTCCGTCTGGGCGTCCATGCGCACGGCGGCGCGTTCATGCAGGTTTTCCAGATGTTCCAGGTCCTGTTTTTCCCGGACGGGAATCCAGTCCTGCTTCAGGGAATGGCGGTACTCGAAGTGACCCTCGTTGATGGTGGAGACGAGCCGCATGAACAGCTCGCCGCGCGGAGGCTGGGGCGGCCGTTCGTTGACGGACTGGATGCGGTCATACCAAGTGCCCACTTCCCGGGAACGTTCCCACTCGTGAATCTTGTGCTGCACCTTTTCCAGGTCCGTGATGCTCTCCATGAACTCCGGATAGGGCAGGCGCCTCTTGTTGAAGGCATAGGCGATGTAATTCCAGAACTCCAGAATATTCGTCGGCGGAACCGGCCACAGCTCCAGCGGATCATAGGTGGTGATTTCCCACCGTGGATTCAGGCGTACCATGTCGTGGTCATGGATTTCCTGCTCAATGGCGAAACGGCGGTAGCGCTTTTCCAGCTTGCCTACGTAATCAGCCTCCTTGTCGTCCAGCTCCCGGCCCAGCTTCTCTTCCAGAATGTCCAGCAGGGGAACGTCGTTCAGCTCGTTGGGGGACTCCGGAAGGTCCTGGCCGCGGTACATGCGTTCCAACATGGTGGCGTACATGGCGGCGCCCGCCAGATCCTCGTCTTCCGTGGAACATGCTCCGAACCATCTGTTCCCCTGAAGGCGGAGGTTCACCCGGTGGACGCCGTGCGTGTCTTCCACACGGCCCTGAATATATAAATGATTGCCGAAAATTTGTGTAACTGCTCCGTCTTTTTGCAGCTTTTCACCGCGCAGCCGGATTTCTTCCGGGAAGGCATTGAGAAAGTTCAGGGTAGCCCTGTCAGGATTAAGTGCCATGCTCATAATGTCAGACTGTCATATAAAAATTGGTGTCCAGCGTTCCCGGGAAAAGGACGCTATAGGTCTATGCACTTTATTATGGCACAAAAGGTAGATTAGAGCAACTATTCTCTGAAATTAATTCTAACGAATGTTTGAAACACTTCTTATGATGTTGATAGCAATGACGTTCCTTTTTTACAGGCATGATCCCCTCTTCAAATGACGAACTTGAATAAAATGGTAGGGGATAGTATAATGTCATCCTTCCGGAATATGTATCCTTGACACGTCCGCTTCAAAAGAGTCTTTTATCTCTGAAAATTTATGTCCTCCGCACCTCTTTTACAGTTATTGGCGACTCAAGCGCGCTTGAGCGATGGCGAATTGGCCGAACGTCTCGACATGACTGAAGAAGCCGTGCGGGCCCAGCGCGAGCAATGGGAACGAGAAGGGCTGATCGTGGGCTACCAGGCCGTGGTGAATGAGGAATACGAACACGACAACAAGGTGGCGGCGTTCATCGAAGTAAAGATGACTCCGGAACGCGACGGCGGATTCGACCGCCTGGCGATGCGCATCTCCCGTTTTGACGAAGTGTCCTCCTGCTATCTGGCTAGCGGAGGATTCGACCTGCTCGTCCTGGTGGAAGGCAAAAGCATGCGGGACATTGCCCGGTTTGTCGCGGAAAAACTCTCCACGCTGGAAGGGGTGCTCTCTACCTCCACGCACTTCCATCTGAGAACCTACAAGAAAAACGGCTGCATCTTTGAAGCGCCCGCGCAGACGGAGCGCCTCGTCGTTGCGCCGTAAGCCTCTGCCGTCAAGAAAGGAAACATCATGAACTGGCAGAATAAAATTGCGGAGCAGGTAGGCTCCATACCCCGTTCCGGCATCCGTGAATTCTTTGATCTGGTCACGGGCAGGTCGGACATCATCTCCCTGGGCGTCGGGGAACCGGACTTTGTCACGCCGTGGAACATCCGGGAAGCCGCCATTTACTCCCTGGAAAAAGGCCATACCTCCTACACCTCCAACTACGGCCTGGAATCCCTGCGCCGGGCCATTGTCAAATACGTCCGCGGTTTCTTCCATGTGGATTACAACCCGCTGAACGAAGTGCTGGTGACAGTGGGCGTCAGTGAAGCCATTGACCTGGCTCTCCGCGCCGTCCTGAATCCGGGGGATGAAGTACTGTACCACGAACCCTGCTACGTCTCCTACGCGCCCAGCGTCAGGATGGCTTACGGCGTGGCTACCGCCGTGCCTACGAGCAAGCAGGACCTCTTTGCCCTCAATCCGGCCGTGCTGGAAGCCGCCATCACCCCCAGAACCAAGGTGCTGATGCTCAACTTCCCCACGAATCCGACCGGGGCTGTGGCTCCCGTGGAAACCCTCCAGGAAATCGCGCGCATCTGCATCAAGCACGATCTCATTGTGCTGACGGATGAAATCTACAGCGAACTGCGGTACGACGGCAAGCCGCACGTCTCCATTGCCGCCCTGCCGGGCATGAGGGAGCGCACGCTGCTGCTGCACGGCGTCTCCAAGGCCTTTGCGATGACGGGATTCCGCCTCGGTTACGCCTGCGGGCCGGAGCCCCTCATCTCCGCCATGATGAAAATCCACCAGTACTCCATGCTCTGCGCGCCCATCACCTCGCAGGAAGCGGCCATTGAGGCACTGGAAAACGGCACGAATGCCATGCTCAAGATGCGGGAAAGCTACCGCCAGCGGCGTGACTACCTGGTGAAGCGGTTCAATGAAATAGGAATGGACTGCCATATGCCCGGCGGTGCCTTCTACGTTTTCCCGGACATCTCCAAATTCGGGCTCAGCAGCAAGGAATTCGCTACGCGCCTCCTGATGGAGGAACAAGTGGCGGCCGTGCCGGGGACCGCCTTCGGAGAAAGCGGGGAGGGTTTCCTGCGCTGCTGCTATGCCACGGCCTACGATCAAATCAAGGAAGCCTGCAACCGCATGGAGCGCTTCGTCAAGACACTCTCCTGACCCGGTCTTCTCATGAACTCCGACCTGGAGTACCAGAAAACGAAGGCGTATGTGGCGCCGTTCGCGGTATTCATGGGATTCACCCTCCTTTGGCAATTCGGCGGCCCCTTCCTGGAATGGGACCACCCGGCTGCTGCGTGGTGGAGAAGGGCTCCTGAGCAATGGCTCTACCCGCTCCAGGCCGTTGTCTGCTTCATTCTGTTCCTCTGGTGGAGAAAATCCGTGGACTGGGACTGGAAAGGAAAGCCTGCGGCGTGGGGAATCCTCTTCGGCGTGCTGGGCATCCTGTGCTGGCTGGCCCCCACCATGGCGGCGGACCGCCTGCCGGGAGGCCCCGATGCGTGGTTCGGCCATCCGGAATGGCCCTGGTACCGTTATCTGCTGGGAATCGACGCCCGTCCGGAGGGATTTGATCCTTCGGCGGTCTTTGCTCCGGGATCCTGGAGCTGGCTGACGGCTCTGGCACTGCGGTTCTTCCGCGCCGTCATCGTGGTGGCCGTGGTGGAGGAACTCTTCTGGCGCGGATACCTCATGCGCTTCCTGGTCAACCCCGACCATCCGTGGAAAGTCCCGTTCGGCACGCACTCCTGGAAAGCGTACTGGATCACTACGCTCTGCTTCATGGCCGTGCACCAGCCCGTGGACTACTGCGGCGCCTTCATCTACGGCTCGCTGGCGTATCTGCTCGCCGTCTGGCAGAAAAACCTGTGCGCCGTCATCGTGATGCACGCCGTGGCCAATGCCCTGCTGGGCTGGGCCGCGCTGGAATGGGGCAAATGCGGACTGTGGTGAATCCGGCATTTACAGAGAGACCAATCTTGAGTACACAGGCGCGATGACTCCGGATGAAGCCATAGAAATCTTGTGGAACTACCATCACGTCGGGCAGGAGCTCCGCCCGGCTGACCTCATCTTCGTGCTTGGCAGCAATGACGTACGCGTGGCGGAATATGCGGCGGAGCTCTATAAGCGGCATCTGGCTCCGGTCATCCTTTTTTCCGGCGGCATGGGGCGCTTTACGGGAGGCTGGGCCGTCCCGGAGGCGGAACTCTTTGCCGAGGCGGCCATCAAAGCGGGCGTTCCGGAAAACTGCATCCTGATAGAAAACAAATCCACCAACACCGGGGAAAATGTCCGCTTCTCACGGGAAGTGCTGAAACGGGCGGGAATCGGGGAGCCTGTCAGTCTCATCGCCCTGCAAAAGCCCTACATGGAACGGCGGACGCTGGCTACGCTCCAGGCCCAGTGGCCGGAAGCGCGGGTGGCGGTCAGCTCCCCTCCCGTCACTTTTCGGGGATATCTGACCGCGGAACTGCCGCAGGAGCTGGTTGTCTCCGCCATGGTGGGGGACTTCCAGAGAATCCTGGAATACCCGCGGCAGGGATTCTCCACGGAGCAACCTGTAACTCCGGAAGCGATGGAAGCCTTCCGCACGCTGGTGGAAGCGGGTTATGACTCCCAGCTGCTCAGGAACATTCCCCTCCCCTGGAATTCTTGAGAAGACACGCTTTTTGCTTTCACTGCCCTCCGTTTGAGGTCATCAATACCCCCGCACAGCCAACCCAACCTATATTCAATCATGGCAGACAGAACCAATACAGATCCCGCCCGAATGGAGAAAATTGTAAGCCTTTGCAAAAGGCGAGGTTTCATTTTCCAGGCAGCCGAAATCTACGGCGGTCTGAATGGTTGCTGGGACTACGGTCCCATGGGGGTGGAGCTCAAGCGCAACCTCAAAGAATACTGGTGGCGCAAAACCGTCCAGGAACGTGACGACGTGGTAGGCATGGACGGCTCCATCCTGACCCACAACTCCGTGCTGGTGGCCTCCGGCCACGTGGGCGGCTTCTCCGACCCGATGTGCGACTGCCTGTTGACCAAGGAACGCCTGCGCGCCGACCAGGTGCCGGCCCAGAGCGGCATGGGGTTCTTCTACACGGGAGCCGCGAAAAAGGACGGTTCCTGGAACATGGAAAAGGAATACTCCGTGCTGGTGGAAACTGAAAAACAGGCGGACAAGGCCCGCAAAACCGCGGCCCAGTACTACGCGCAGCTGGCCGGCAAGGACGTATCCCACAAGGAAATCGAGCTTCAGGGAGAGCGTATGGAACCCGTCACGGACTCCACCATGTACAACCCCGCCAACGGTTCCCTGCTGACGGAAGCCCGCGAATTCAACCTCATGTTCAAAACGACCATTGGGGCCACCTCCGATGAAAACGATCCCAATGCCACCGGATGGCTGCGGCCGGAAACGGCTCAATCCATCTTCTGCCAGTACAAAAACATTCTGGACAGTTCCCGCGTGAAACTGCCGTTCGGGATCGCTCAGATCGGCAAATCGTTCCGCAATGAAATCAATCCGCGCAACTTCACCTTCCGCTCCCGTGAATTCGAGCAGATGGAAATCGAATATTTCTGCCGTCCGGAAGACGGCCTGAGGCTGGTGGACGAATGGCTGGAAAAGCGTCTCAGTTTCTATGACGAAGTGGGGGTTCCCCGTGAACACATCCACATTCTGGACGTGCCGGATGACGAACGCGCCTTCTACTCCAAAAAAACCTATGACCTGGAATACGAATTCCCCTTCGGCATCCAGGAACTGGAAGGCATCGCCTACCGTACGGACTACGACCTGACCTGCCACCAGAAAGGCTCCGGCCGTCCCCTGGAATACTTCGACGAAGAAACGCGGGAAAAATTCATTCCCCATGTCGTGGAACCCTCCGCCGGATGCGACCGGACCGTGCTTGCCATCATCTGTGAAGCCTACGATGAAGAAGAGCTTGTGGATGACAAGGGCAAAAAGGACGTGCGTACGGTGCTGCGCTTTGTCCCCCGTATCGCCCCCATCAAGGCCGCCATCTTCCCGCTCCTCAAGAAAAACGAGGAACAGGTACGCATTGCCCGGGAAATTGAAAAGACCCTCCAGCCCTGGATGACCGTCTTCTACGATGAAGCGGGCGCCGTTGGCCGCCGCTACCGCCGCCAGGATGAAGTGGGCACCCCCTTCTGCATCACGGTGGACTTCGAAACCCTCGGAGAAAACGATCCTTCCCTCAAAGACACGGTGACCATCCGCCACCGCGACTCCATGGAACAGGAACGCGTCGCCGTCAAGGACTTGTTGCACTGGCTCATTGCCCGTGTGCGGTAAAAATCAGGCATTCCTCATATCTTTTCTTTCGCCCGGTTCCGCTATTGCGGACCGGGTTTTTTTGCGGAAAGAAAAGGAAGGGAAAGAAAATCTGGACACAGGAAGGAATTCCGTACATGGAGCCTTTCTTTCCATAATAATGAGGGCGAACCAATCCTGGCTCGCCCTCATTATTATATGATCTGTAGAATGAAGCAGCAGTAACTAATTTTCAATTACTTCAACGGTCACTCCTGCCGGAATGGCAGACTGGTCGATTGTCACCTCGTAATCCTTGAAGGATCGGGCTACCTCCACATCCGCTTTTCTTGTGATGGAAACAGCATCCATCAATTTGTGCGCTGGGGCGTTGCCCAACTGGCTGTTGTGCTTGAAAAGAACCAGTTTGCGAACAGCCATCGCACCTGCCGGACGGGCCGCAGAGGCATCGAAGTCAAACAAATGGACCATGGCCTCCACCAGCGTTTGCCAGTCCTGCTCGGAAAATCCTGTCTGCTCGGCCAGGAAAGGATTCATGGTGCCGCGTGCGCTGTAAACAGCATAGGGGACCGTAAATTTCCGCCCCATAGTTCTATTGTCTCCTTTTTGGTCCTGGGCCTCTTTTTCCGTGGCGACCGCACACCTGGTTACGGCATATTCCGCGCTGATAATACTATCTACCGAACGGGCAAAAGACAGTTGTACCGGGCCGCGGACCTGTCCGCAATTGGCTTCCTTGAGAGACATGACTGCTCCAAATGTACGGATATCGAAAAAGTTTTTACACATCCAGAGGCGCCCGGCGTCGCGTTCCTTTTCTCCCGGTTTTTTCGGATCAAATCCCAATGCTTCGTAAGCCCTTTTCTGCTCGTTTGTCAAAATGGCCTTTTCTTTGATGTAAATATCATATCCGGGGACATCTTTTTTCGTCAATTGAATGAAATTGCGGATTTTCCGTTTCAAGCAAACATCCGTCACCAGACCCTGGTTGCTTTCCACATCGACGCGAGGCATGTTTCCCGCATCAGGGTCTCCGTTAGGATTTGCGTCCAGTACGTCGAAAATAAGCATAAAATCAATTTTGTTCATGATCTAACTCAGGTTGTTTGTTATTGTTCTTCTGTTTGTATGGATTCTTTTTTCTTACAAAAATCGTTTATTTGATGGTAGTATCCCAAATTAAAGTAAGCCTGCTGTTCCAGGTCCAGGAATTTGGGAAGGGTAGCTATATCTACTTTATCCTGAATTTCCTGCACCAGCTCTTCTCTTGCTATTTTTTCCCGATAGCTCAGTTTTCCCAGATGCTGGGAATAAAGCCGCGCCAGACGAGACATGACAAAGCACGGTGACGTGGAGGCTGATGCGTAATAACTGTCACGGATGGTCGTATTGAGAGTTCTTCCTTTAAAGACGTCTTCCTGCGTTTTGACATAAACCGCAAAAAGACGCCCCTGGAGATACCCCGGTTGTTTATTTTCAATATCCAGCATGGGTGTAATGGTTTGTTGTTGAAAGTGCTTTTTTTGCCGCCGAACAAGCCATGCCTTTAAAGCGGCACAGCGGATATAGGATATCTTCCGGTCGGCTTTGATTCTCCGCAGGATGGACAATGGGAGAGAATCCGGATAGGGATTATTTAAAAAGATGGATTTTATGTAAGCCCCCGTCAAGAGCGGGGACACGTCCTTCATTTCACGTGCCGTTTCCCGTAAAACCGCATAGGGAGACGGCAACAAAGGTTCCGGATGCCTGGAATTGTCTTCCGTCCATTGCCGCTGCAACTGCATGTCCCTGTAGTGGGACTGCAATGCTTCCATGATAACCCCAAAGGAGGACTCATACCAAAGCCTGACAGCCAGCCTGGTCGAGTTGGGAGAAAGTCCAAGAATGAAGAAGCGTGCATCCCCATAAGATAGGTCATCGTATCCCAGCTTGCCCTGCACCATTTTTTTCAACAGGGCATGCGTTTTTTGCAAAACATTCTCGTCCATGGCGGAGACAGGAACGGCATTTGGGGAAAAATCATGAGGAGGGACCATGCCTGCCATAAATTCCGCCATGATCGCATTCATTTCCGCTACAGGAGCGTCCGCCCAAAACACCATGGTGGCATCCCCCATGAATATGCGAGTTTCCTGCCGGGACAACAGGTAATTCAGACCGCAGCAATAGGCAAAGGCGCGGTCTTCGCTGACGGGGGCATTGAAGCCTTTTTCCTTTCCGTAAGAAAGGAATGAAGCGCAATTGTAGGAAACCAGTTTGGCTCCAGACATTTGAGCATTTCTCACCCCTTTAATGACTGGCTCATGCAGTAAAGCAAGAGGAGCAATTCTTCCGGAGACCAGGCACATTCCGGTTTCCTGGTCTTCTCCTTCTCCTTTCCATAGTTCCATTCCTCCCTGCTTCAGCCACCAGTCCCTGATTTCCGAAAGTTCATGCACGTGCCGGGAATTCCCTTGAATCCGGAAAATCCCGTTGCAGAGGCAGAGTTTCTCGTCATTCAGATAACCCAATATCTTATCGGGATTCCATTGTTCCAGAAACCGGCAGACAGCTGAAAAGGCAGGATGGCTTATTTGTTCTTCAAACTGCAAATGCTTGTCCCGTAGGGCTTCAAACGCTTTTCTCGTTCTACCTGGGTTCTCGTCGCCATTTCCTTTGAAACCCAGCAAATAACCGCAGTTGTCCCAAAGAAAGGAAGCGTTAAATCCTGACCCGGAAGACTTGCCACCACCCAGTACTTGCATGGGAATGGACACCAAGGAGCTCTTGCCTTTCTGGACGGAACGAATATCGTCAATTCCAACCAACGTTCCTTCTTCATCCAAAGTAATCCGGAATCCGATATTCTGGATACTTGTTCCGCGGCCTGGAACTTCTGCATCGGGATCATCCGAAAGCCGGTCATACAATTTGGCCAATTCCTGTAAAATCATCTCAATATACAGTTTGTTGAAGTGAAGGAACTTCCAGGATTCCATCTTTCAATTCCGCCCTGAAAAAATGAGGACGGGCTGTCAGCATGCTTCCATCCAGTCCGCTTTTGATTTTTCCCTTTTTGTCCGGAATATAGACAATTTCATGGAGCATCATGCCTAGCGGGCGGTTCTTTTGATCTTCTGGCAAATGGGATTCGGGAATAAAGTCATCTTCCAGAAGTTCAAAATTGACAGGAAATTCACGGTTGCCGAAATAGGGCTGATGGAAACATTGACCGCGGGAGGCGCGCCGGTGAAAAATTTCTGCGTGCTTGGCTTCGGCATGAAGTTTGTCTTCCTCATTCCTGTGGCAAAGATCGAAATGCGCTTCGATAACGTAATCTACCTTCTTGAGAATCGTAGAAGCCCGTTGCTTCCTGTCCTTTTCAATATAAATGCCGAGTTCTGCTTCCCCTCCCTCTTTGATGAGAGCTGCCTTTGGGGAGGGTATTTTCCCTTCCAGTTCATTCCTTCTCACTTGAATGGTATAAATCGGGTTCAGGACGTGGATTCTGTCGATGCGCCAGCATATTTGCGGTTTCCAATAAATTGCCGACAGAATGCCTATGGCTGCCGACGGAGTCATCACTTCATAGGAAACGCGTTCAGACTTCAACTCCGGGCGAGTGAAACAGGCGTAATCACCCCATACGCGCAATTTAAAACCTTTACTCATTTCTTAATATACTTAATTACAATGGAGCGAATCATAATCCGCCATCGGTAAAAAACCAATATTCATATCATAAACATTCTTCATATCGGTAACAACTTCAACGGAGCCTTCCGCATAGGATTCCATAATTCCTTTTTGCCGCATAATGTTATATTCGTTGTCATACACTTGTATCGTATATTGCGCAATTTTCCTTCTCAATTCCCGGTTTGGATAACGGCTGAATTCAGGGAGACTTTCCAATTTTTTCAATTCTTTCAGAATGTACTCCTGCTCATCGCCGAAAACAAGTACAACTTCTCGCTGGCCGGGGGGAATCATGTGAAATTGTTCGGCCAGGTCTTTAAACTGAATGGTTCTGAATCCATTCAGGGAATTCATATTAACTTTGCATTTTGAAGAAACCCGGCATTCATCCCACGTGTTCGTTTGGATTTTCCGGTTGTCGTAATACAATTGGAAAAAAGACGAAATGACCTTGTCGTCAAAAACATCGCATCCCTTCTTCCATACGTCTCGCGTTGCGGTAGAGGCGGCTTCCATGTCTTTCAGCCTGGAAGGGATGGGAAAGTCTGCCGACTCAAACGAATAAACCGTTCCTCCTTCGGAAAATTCCCCGTGGCGGTTGCAACGTCCAGCCGCCTGGGCCAGAGAATCCAGACCCGCCTGGGCTCTGTATACGACAGGAAAAGAAAGATCGACTCCCGCTTCAACGACGCGGGTTGCTATCAAAACGACTCTTTTTCCCTCCTTCAATCGTTCCCGGACGTCATCCAGCACCAAAGTGCGGTGTTTGGGAACCATTCTTGCTGACAAGTGGTAGAGGGAATCGTCATCCGCTACGGCCCGCATGCTCTTGTATAATTCCTGGGCATGGCGAGTTGTATTGACAATCATCAGCACAGAGCTTCTCTCCTTTGCCGCGCCATAGTGCGTTACCAGCTCCGAGCAGGAAAGGTGTTCCGGCAACCGTACAACCTTCACGCGCCGCATGTTGGTTTTTAATTCGCGTTCCAATGTTTCCCCAAGTAAACTTTGAACGTCTTCCTGTTTCCAGCCTATTGGAAAATCATCATTGCGTTCAAAAGACGGTTGTGTGGCCGTGCACAGCACAAGCGTGCTCCCGTAATCCCGGTTCATGCATTTCATGGCTTCAAGACACGGGGACAATAAACCTGATGGCAGGGTTTGGGCCTCGTCGAAAACCAGCACGGCATTTCCGCAGCGATGAACCTTGCGGCAGCGCGACGGTTTATTTGAAAACAGGGATTCGAACAACTGCACACCCGTTGTCACAATGAGAGGAGCATCCCAATTTTCACTCATTAACCGGATGGTATCGGAATCCAATTCAGGAGCGAGACCTGAGTGATGTGTCAAAACACATTCCTCCCCAAGTTCTGCGGACAAATCGGTAAAGACCTTGCGAAACTCTTCTGCAGTTTGGTCGATGATACTTGTGTACGGGATCACGTAAATAACGCGGTTCAAATGACGGGTACATGCATGTTTCAATGCAAAGCTCAATGAGGAAAGCGTTTTTCCTCCGCCAGTGGGAACATCCAGCCGATAAACGCCCCTAGGCAGTTTTTCTCCTTGTTCCAGGCAACGTTTGTGTATCCTGGCCCTCAAGTCGGAAATATTTCCGGATATTTCCTGTACGGTTCGGGCCTCCTGTTCTTTATTGGAAAGATACTCTTCCAGGACTGCGCTCATCCGTTCCAAAATATTTTCCGGCCAGCAGGCACGTTCCTTGCTCCGGACGGGATTCATGAACGCCTCTGTGGCGAGAAAATCTGCATCGACCAAACAGGAGAACAACATGCGTACTTGCATCGCCAGAGAGAAACCTAGGCTGCGGTGCATCTCTTCCTGGGAAGAAAACCGGACAAGGGGAAAGAGTTTTTCACATCCGGCATTCAATACGCTCTTGGGAACGTATTTCTCCCATTCCGGTATATCCTCTTTCATTCTCTCTCCGAAAAGATCGGTCCCGTTCGGCATGCCCCCATGATGGCCGGCTATGGCGTAAGCCATCAAATCCCCGGAGACTGGGAATTGATGGACCGCATGAAGCGCACCGGCGGTTGAATGATTATATCTGCCCTGAATCTTACTGCGGATATAGCACTGGAATTCACGGGAATATTTGCCTACATCATGCCATAGTCCAATCAATTTTCCCCATTTCCTCCATTCTTCTGGACGATAAAAGGAAAGCTCTGATGCAAATTGCTCCGCCAATTCAGAAACGCGATTCAAGTGGCCTTTGATACGGCTTGTATCTTCCTTCTCCGTATGGAGGGGTTCTTCTTCTCCGGATTGTTCCTGACGGTGAGCAATATCCATATTATATTTATATTTAACAAATAATTTCAGGGTGATCAACTAAATTATTTTCAGTTCCCTCTTCCCTCCTGCGGTGATTAAGATGGTGAAAAGCTTTTCTCCGTATGGTGTTTTCCG
This sequence comes from Akkermansia biwaensis, assembly GCF_026072915.1. Lineage (NCBI taxonomy): Bacteria > Pseudomonadati > Verrucomicrobiota > Verrucomicrobiia > Verrucomicrobiales > Akkermansiaceae > Akkermansia > Akkermansia biwaensis. The sequence goes on along the minus strand of NZ_AP025943.1, from coordinate 3,069,486 downwards.
GCACATTCAGAAGCGTCTTTTTATGAATTGTAATAAAATATTAATATTTTGTTATCAATGGGTTGTTTGTTTTTTATGGAAAGCTCCGGAATTGACGCGGCTGCAGGGTTTCTGCACCGCGATCGTCCGGGACGCCCTGGCATGGCATTGGACCTTATGGAAGAATTCCGGGCTCCTTTGGCGGACCGTCTGGCCTTGACTCTGATTAACCGCAGGCAGATATCTTCAGACGACTTTGACAGGGAAGAATCCGGAGCCGTCTTTTTGAAGGAGGATTCCCGTAAAAAAGTTCTGACCGCATGGCAGGAACGCAAGAAAACCGTTCTGGTTCATCCCTTCCTCCAGGAGAAAACCACGCTGGGACTGCTGATCCATATTCAGGCGCTGTTGCTGGCGCGCCATCTGCGCGGGGATATGGATTGTTATCCTCCGTTTATTGGCAAATAAATGCTTTCTCTCCATGTATATTCTCATCACCTACGATGTTGTTACGGAAGACAAGGCCGGCCAGCGCCGCCTGAGGCGGGTTGCCCGTGCTTGTGAAAACATCGGGCAGAGAGTACAGAATTCCGTGTTTGAATGCGAGGTCTCTCCGGCCCAATTGGTTGACATCAGGAGCAAGTTGCTTAAAATTATTGATCAGGACAGCGACAGCCTCCGGATTTACCACATGGGGTCCAATTGGCATCACAAAATCGAACAATTAGGCAAGGAAAAGAGCTATGACATTTCCGGGCCGTTGATCATTTGAGTGCTGTTTGACATGGCCTTTGCGCCAACCCCAAGCTTACATCAAATTGCCGGGAGGTCGGCGATTCTTGTAAGACATTGGAAAACGCAGATTGACAACCAAGTATGATGAAGAGAAGACGGTATGTGATGTGCCGTCTTCGTGAAGTTGGCGCAAAGCCTCACTTGCATGATTGATTAACAACATGTACCGTTGAGGCAGTCGCTCTCCGCAAGGAGGGCGTGGATTGAAACCACTCTATTTTGGATGCGGGAAGTAGCTTGTGAGGTCGCTCTCCGCAAGGAGGGCGTGGATTGAAACCATCCGTAGGAATCGCCGTCGGAGTAATGTCCGTGTCGCTCTCCGCAAGGAGGGCGTGGATTGAAACCCACTGATTACCAGCACATGCGCCCGCCTATCAAGTCGCTCTCCGCAAGGAGGGCCGGCTGACTTGTACGATGATTAAAAAGCACCCCGGACCAGATAAGTCCGGGGTGCTTTTTTGTTTTCTGCCGCAGGAGTCAGAGAATGGGACGATCTTTCGGGTTGAGTTCGGCGGGCGGCAGGGAACGGAGCAGGGCCAGCAGGGGGTCCTGCACTGCGGTTCCTGTTTCACTCTGGCGTTTGAATTCCTCTTCTTCCTGCTGGAGGGCGGCTAGTTTGGTGTCTTCCACCAGGGCTTTGAATTTGTCCGCCTGGGAGTATTCTCCGTCTGTATCCCGGAAGACACGGGCAAGCCAGCGGCGTTTTTCTTCCGTGCTGAGCAGGGGATCGTTCATGAGTCCGGCTGTGTTTGTTTGTCCAGCAGGTTTCCGGCCAGTTGCCTGCCTTTCTCTGTAGAGCGGTAGACATAGGGACGGCAGTCCCCGAAGCGCTCCACGTAACCCTGCGCGATGAGGTCCTGCAAAATGTTTGTAACGGTGTTGGGGTGCAGCCGCGTCGTTTCCGTGATGGTGCTGTGCCGCCGGTACCCGGCAATGATGGCCAGAATGACTTGCGCGCTGCTGAGGCGGAAGTCCATCCTGCGTACGTTGGAAGCGAATATTTGGATGAAGTCCAGGGCTTTCATGAGTTTTTATTCACAGGTTTTTTGGATATTATTCACTTGTTATTCTCAAGTTATTCACAGTCTTCCGGATTGCGTGGGGACTTGATTTTTCTCAAGAGGTCCAACAGAGGGTGAGAGTCGTTGGAGAAGGATTGAACGGCGTTGACCGTGGCGGCCTGCGGAAGAATGATCTTGTGGAATTCCTGGTGAAGATTCTGGCGCAGGCTCTGATTTCCCGTCATGGGCATGGCCAGTTTTTCCGCCAGGCGCGTCGCCAGGGCGTCCATGAAGAGGGGATCGAATTGTTCCGCGTCTTCAATGTCCGCGATGTAGCTCATCCGCAGCGGCGCCCGGGAGGCAAGGATGCGGCGGCCCTGCATTTTCCATTCCGTGCATTCCACGTCCAGAACGCGCAGGCAGTCTTTCGGCAGGGTGAATTGATAGGGCGTCAGGGAATTGGGGGCCTGGGCGGAAACGGAGTCCAGCGTGATTTGCACGGTGGCGAACGTCCACCGGGCCATGCAGAGTGTTTCCCTGCGGGCCGGATGGTAATGCAGGACACAAAGGCGGGACGCTGTAGATTCATTGGCAATCAGGGCGTCCAGCGGAGCCTCCCCGATTTTGGATAGTGCGGCATTGCATATATCCAGTGCGGACGGTGTATCCGGCTGAAGAGTGGATTCATTTGTCATAGCACCCCATGATTGGCGGAAAATTTTTGCTGGTGCATCATGTTTGGCTGGCGCCTCTTTTGTGCCATCGGTGGCAGGTATGTGTTCCGGGCTTCCCCGGATGCATTTTATATGAATTCCATTATTGGATAGGGGCATCCGCCGGCCGGAACCGTTCGGCAGGCGGCATAGCGTTCCTTCCGGATGCGGGGAACGGGGTGTTTTCAAGGGCAGGCCGTTTTATGGACTGCCGGACGGAATATCCCGCAGTCGGCCCAGGCCGTCCTGCCATGACCGGAACGGTAAATAACAAAATACAGAGAAAGAAGATATTATGGGATTCATGAAACCGTCCACACCTTCCACCCCGGCTCCCGTTCAGACCATCCCGGTCAAGGCGGAGAGCGTGGGTGCGGAAGTGGGAGAAGATTATCAGGCCAGGGAACGCCAGAGGCAGGGAATGATTTCCACCATTCTGGCGCGGCGCGGTACCGCCGGAGGGCAGGAGGATGTCAACCCGAAGACCCTGCTGAGAAAAACACTGGGATAATCACCGCCATGGAAGAACGAATTGCGGAACTGACTTCCGTGTATAAGGCCCTGGCCGCCCAGCGCGCGCCCTGGGAGACCTGGTGGGACCGGCTCCGGGACTATGTACTGCCCAGGCGCCTGAACCGGGAGGGGGAGGTTTCCCTCCCCAGCCGGGACGCCATGGACCGCATGACGGACACGACCGCCGTGGAGGCCTGCCAGAAGCTCGCCAGCGGCCATATGTCCTACATCACCCCCAGCCATGACGTGTGGTTCAAGTGGTCCGCTCCGGATGACCAGGGCGGGGACGAGGCGGAAGCGTGGTACAACCAGTGCTCGGAGGTCGCCTTGAAGGAACTCTCCGTATCCAATTTCTACACGGAGATTCACGAATGCTTCCTGGACCGCGTGGCTCTGGGAACGGGCAGCCTTTTTACCGGAACGTCCGCGGACGGGCGGCTGCTGTTCACGAACATCCCCTGCGGACAATTCGCCTGCGCGGAGAATGCGGAGGGAAGGGTGGACACCTACGTCAGAGAATTTACGTTCACGGCTCATCAGGCACGCAGCATGTTCGGGCTCAAGGCCCTCGGCCCTCGGGCGCGGGAAGTGCTGGAACGCGGCGGCAATCCGTATGCCACTTCCCTGAGGTTTCTTCACGTGGTGCGTCCGCGCACCCGGCGCAGCCGCCGCAGGGTGCAGGCGTCCCACATGCCGTTTGAAAGCGTTTACCTGTCTCTGGACGACCAGGTGATCGTGGAGGAAGGGGGGTACATGGAATTTCCGTACCTGGTCACCCGGTTCCTGAAATGGGGAAACGGCCCGTACGGGCTGGCTCCCGGCAGGCTGGTTTTTCCCGCCATCCAGCAGGCGCAGTTCCTGAACCGTATTCTGGACACGCTGGGAGAGGTAGCCGCCTTCCCCCGCATTCTGGAACTGGCCAGCCAGATCGGGGAGGTGGACCTGAGGGCTGGCGGCAGAACGGTGATTACGCCGGAGGCCGCCTCCCTCCATCTGCCGCGGGAATGGGCCACGCAGGGCAGGTACGACATAGGGATGGACCGCCTGGCCCAGAAGCAGGAGGCCATCAAGCGGGCCTACTACCTGCCCATGCTGGAACTGTGGAGCGGCCACCACGGCAGCATGACCGCCACGGAAGTAATGGCCCGGGAAAACGAGCGCGTGCTCATGTTCTCCCCGTCTTTCACCCTGTTCGTGAGCGACCTGTATTCCACCATGGCGCGCATCTTTTCCCTCCTGTTCCGCATGGGCAAATTCCCCAGGCCGCCCCGCGCTGTTCTGAGGCAGGGGCGGGACGGCACCATGCAGGTGGGCGAACCCAGGGTGGTTTACCAGTCCAAAATAGCCCTGGTGCTGCGGCGTTTGCAGAACGAAGGCATGGACCGCAGCCTGCAGCGCCTGAACATGATGATGCAGGCGGCTCCGGATCTGGCGGATCACGTGGACTGGGACGCCTGCTTCCGCCTCTCCGCACGGGTGGAGGGAGCCCCGGAAAGCATGCTGAAACCCTGGGCGGACGTTCAGGCCATGCGGCGCCGGCGCCAGGCCCTGCAGCAGGCCGCAGAACAGGAACCTGCCGGGGAGGAGGACCCTTACGCCTCCCTTGATCCGTTACTCAGCCAATTAACAGCCATTCAGGAATGAACCAGGATACCATCTTGCAGCAGGAGACCTCCCTGAAGGAGGCCCGCCTTAAAAGGCGGCAGCTCCTCCGCGTGTTTGATACGCCGGACGGCCGCGACATCCTCTCCTTTCTGGAAGCTCGCTTCCAGACTGATTTGCCCGTTTTTCAAGGCAGTCCGGGGAATTACGATCCCCTGGACGCCATGAGGCGCGATGCGTACAGGGAGGTATTCCTGTACATCCGCCGCCAGCTCCAGCTAGCCCTTAAAGAATCCACAACAGAAAACAAAAATGATTGATTCCATAGACACCAATGCCGCCGCACCCGCCGGGGATGCGGATTTTTCCTCAGCCGCGCCCCTTGAGGCGGAATCCCCTGCCGGCTCCATTCCTGCTACTCCCCATTCGTCCGGCCTGTTGGGGGAAGATGGTTCCTTTGTTCCGGAATGGTATTCCCGGTTTGAGGAATTGAAAGGCACGGAAAAATCCCTGGCCAAATTCAAGACTCCGGAAGCCCTGGCCCGGAGCTACACGGAATTGGAACGCCTGCGGCGTTATCCGGGGGTGGATAATGAAGAACAAATGGCGCGTTTCCGCCAAATGGCCGGCCTGCCTGACTCCGAAGAAGACTACTGCCTGGAACGTCCGGAAACCATGCCGGAAGAGGAATGGAACCCTGAACTGGCGGAACGCATGGCCCGCGCCGCCTACCGCTACGGTGTTCCTCCGGAAGCCATGAATGCCCTGCAGGACACGATGGCGCAGGCCTACCAGGAGGCCAGGGAAAAGGTGCAGGAACAGCAGATGGAACAGGAAACCCAGGCGGAACAGTCCCTGCAGAACGAATGGGGCGGCAGCTACGAGCGCAACATGGGCAGGGCCACGGCGGCCCTTCAGCGCCTGGCCTCGGAAACGGGTGTGGATGCGGACGCCCTTCTGGATAATCCGGCCCTGGGTTCCAATCCGGACGTCATCCGCTTGCTGTACCAGGTTTCCCGCCTGCTGGATGAGGCGCCCCTCCATCAGGCGGGAGCAGCCGCTCCCTCCCCGGCTGAGGAAGCCATGCGGATGGAGTCGGACCCCTCCCATCCCCTCTATGAGGCATACATGAGCGTGAACCATCCCAATCACAAGTACGCCAATGAATTGTATGACCGCCTGACTTCCCGGTAACGGCTCCGGTGCGCGGAACGCCGCAGCCGGATAAAACAAGCCCGGCGGAAGGGGAACTTCCGCCGGGCTTAATGTCAGTTTTTCATCAGGGGAAGGTTTCAAGGGCTGGGGCCTTCTTTTTCCTTCCTACCATTAGCGTCCTGAGTGGGTGCTTGTGTTCAAAAAAAGTTGAAAAAAGATTTTTGAGCACCAAAAATTACGGTGTGGAAAAGCGTTCTTCTTATCGTATCGGAACACGTCATTTAAGTTTTGTTGCCCATTCCCTGCGTGCGCCCTGTTCCCGGAAACGGCGCCATAAAAAAATCCTGTCCGGGAAGGACAGGATTTTAAGGGGAAGTGGTACGCGGTATAGGATTTGAACCTACGACCTCCACCATGTCAAGGTGTTGCTCTACCACTGAGCTAACCGCGCGTTTGGAAGTGCGGGCGGATTATTACCCGATTAAGGCGGAAAGAGCAATACTTTTTTTGAACCCTGCCCATTTTATGGAAAAGCCGGAAAACTTCCGGCCTTGGGAAAGACACTGATTTTTCTTCCTATGCGGCTTGTTTTTGGTAAGTTGAAAGGAACATTTCCAAAGTGCGATGAACAGACATTTAATTTTTGCATTATGCGCCGCGGTGGGATTCAGCGTTTCCGGGGTTTCCCTGGCTCAGGACGTCCCGGCGGACAAGGAAGCCGCCGCCAAAGCGGCCAAGGCCGCCAAGGTGAAATTCCGCTGGGGAAAGAGCCTGAAGAGCGCCCAGAAGCAGTCGGAGGAAACGGGGCTTCCCATCGTTCTTCTCTTCACGGGAACGTCCTGGTGCGGTTACTGCGTCAAGCTGGAAAAGGAAGTCCTTTCCAAGAAGGAATTCAAGCAGGGCATGGATGGCGTAGCCATAGGCGTCAAATTCGAATTCAGCAGTTCGGATTTCAGCAAGTCGAAGGAAGCCAAGACGTACAAGATCACGGGCGTTCCGGCCATGGTCGTGGTGGATGCGGAAGGCAAGGAACTGGGGCGCACGGGTTATGTTCCCGGACGCACTCCTGTCCAGTACGTTGAATTTTTCAAGAAATACGCCCCCAAAACCGCAGAGGCCAAATAGAACTGGTATTCTGACCGAGACATTTCAGGCAGGAGCGACGGCAGAATACCGTCGCTCCTGCTGTTTGTTATAAAGGGAAGAATCTTTTACCGGAATCTTTCCCGTGACAAAAAAACAAAGGATGTCACGGAAAAGTTATGACAGAACCACATTGAATGAAGCTGCCTTACCTTCGGTCTTACTTGCATGCCTGAATTTACAAATGCATTTAGCGGATTGAAGGAAGACCGTATGCTCACTCACAACGAACTGGTGCGCTCCATCCGGTTCATGATCGCGGCGGAATATGAATCCATTCAGCTTTATACCCAGCTTGCGGAATCCACGGACAACAAACTGGCGCAGGAAGTCCTTTTGGACATCACCAATGAAGAAAAGGAACACGCCGGAGAATTTCTCCGTCTCCTCCAGGTACTGGCCCCGGATGAACAGGGGGCCTACGATGAAGGGATGGGTGAAACCAATGAAAAAATTGAGAAATGGAAAGGATCCTGCCAAGACGGCCAGTGTGCCGCCGGCAAGGACGCCCATTGACGGGGACGCCCCGCCGTTTATGGTTGCAACGCCCGGTTTTTCCCACAGGGAGGCCGGGCGTTTGAATATAACGTTTTCTGCCTGGACTGCCTGCCGTATATGAAAGACGGTGCAGGGGAATGAGACGGCGCAGGCTGCCGGGGCGTCCAATGAATTCGGCGGTTTGATTCCTCCTGATAGGAGAAAGGTCCGGAGATGCGGAATTACCCGCGCCCTGTCAAGTTCCCGTGAATGCAAAGGCCGGGAAACCGGGACGCACGGGTGAATACCAATGCCTGTCTGCTCTTCCGTAATTTGGAAATATGTTTTACAAAAGAATGCCGAAAGGGAAGAAACTCTCATTAGACCAGTTTTCGTGGAGAAAGTTCAAAGAATGTCGCGAAAAAATTATGACAAAACCATATTGAATGAAAGAGTGGCGTATTAAGTCATACCCAATATGCCTGAATTTACAAATGCATTTAGCGGATTGAAGGAAGACCGTATGCTCACTCACAACGAACTGGTGCGCGCCATCCGGTTCATGATCGCGGCAGAATATGAAGCTATTCAGCTTTATACCCAGCTTGCGGAATCCACGGACAACAAACTGGCGCAGGAAGTCCTTTTGGACATCACCAATGAAGAAAAGGAACACGCCGGCGAATTTCTCCGTCTCCTCCAGGTACTGGCCCCGGATGAACAGGGCTTCTACGACGAAGGGATGGGCGAAACCAATGAAAAAATTGAAAAACTGAAAGGTTCCTGCAAGAGCGGCCAGTGCTCCTCCGGCAAGGACGCCCATTGACGAGAATTTCTCTTCGTTCATGGTTGAAACGCCCGGTTTTCCTCAGGAAGGCCGGGCGTTTTAATGGGCCGGAGTGCCGGCTTCCAGATCCGCCGCCAGGCGCGCGCAAAAAGCGATGCAGCGTTCACACGGGCGGGATGCGTAATAGGCCGCCGTCCTGTCGCCAGGACGCGCCGTTTCCCCCGCCAGTTGTTCCGGGGTCAGGCCCAGCAGTTCCCGGCAGTACAGCGTGCCGAATTCTTTCTTGAAGTCTGCGGCCAGGGACTGCACCAGGGAAAAGATTTTTTCCTTTTCCCCGGTATCCGGGGAGGTGTTGCCGTGCAGACTGCCGGCTACCATGCTCAACCCGCAGAACGCGCCGCAGACTTCCCGCATGCGGCCGATGCCCGCCCCCAGCGGGGAGGAGAGCCTGAGAGCCGTCTCTTCCGACAGTCCGCAGACATCCGCAAAGGCCGTGAACACGGACTGGGAACAATTGTAGCCCTGGTGAAAGTAGTCCAGCGCGCGGGCTGCGCGGTATTCCCCGGGAATGGTCATGGGCGGCTGTTTATTCGTCTGTTTCCGGAGAAGCGCTTTCCGTCCCTTCCTCCGCCTTCTTCTTGTCCGTCAGCCGCAGCATGATGATGTAGCAGACGGCCAGGACGAGCACGGCCAAAATGAGGGGCAGGCTTTCGCTTTTCACGGTGCGGATCAATTCTTCAGGGGACTTGAGCAGTTCCGGATGCCGTTCGCCGATCCGGTGGCCGTACCAGGCGAGCACGGCGCACCAGGCGAAGGCGCCGAGCGTGGTGACCAGGGAAAACACGCCGAATCCCATGCGGACGATGCCCGCCGGGATGGAGATCAGGTGGCGGATGACGGGGAGAAGGCGCGCAAAAAAGACCCCGGACACTTCATAACGCTGCAGGAAAAGTTCCGCCTTCTCCACCTTGTGGGGCGGCATGAAAAAGAATTTGCCCCAGCGCATGATGACCGGGCGGCCTACAACTCTGGCCACCACGTAGGTAATGGCGGACCCCAGCCAGGAGCCGAAGGTCCCGGCAAGGACGACGCCCCAGAAGCTCATGGGGGCGTCCGGCTGGGCGGAAAGAATGGCCGCGGGGGGAATGACCACCTCGCTGGGCACGGGAAAAATGGAGCTTTCCATGGCCATGAGAATGATGACGCCCGCATATCCCCAGTCCTGGACCCAGGACATCCAAAGTGTGATCAACTCATGCATACCGCGCGTATATTGCATTAAAATCCTTGAAAGAAAAGTCTTTTATTGCCTCGCTGGAGGAGAGCGGATAAAATCCGCAGGCGTACGGCGCGCGTCGTTCCAGAGTATTATGAATCTTTACATTATAGCGGGTGAGAAGAGCGGGGATATTCACGGGGCCTTGTTGCTGAAAAACCTGCTGCGCCTCATGCCCGGACTGGAGGTCCGGGGGCTGGGCGGCGGCGGCATGCATGCGCTGTGCCCGGAGGTGGAAGACTGGGCGGATGAAGCGGCGGTGATCGGCTTTGTGGAGGTGGCCAAAAAATACGGCTGGTTCAGGAAGCGCTTCCTGGCGCTGCTGGAGCAGATCCGCCGTGACCAGCCGGATTGCCTGGTCCTGATTGACTATCCGGGATTCAACCTGCGCATGGCGGAGAAAGTCCGCAAATACTGCCCCCATACCAAAATCGTTTACTTCATTTCTCCGCAGGTCTGGGCCTGGCACCGCGGACGCATTCCCAAAATGGTTCGCACGCTGGACCTGATGATGTGCATTTTCCCCTTTGAAGCCCCCCTGTTCCGGGAGGCCGGATTGAAATCGGAATTCGTGGGGCATCCCCTGGTGGACGAAATCGCCGCCATCCGGAAGGAAGGCGTGCGGGAACCGTCCCTGGTCGGCCTCTTTCCCGGCAGCCGGAACCGGGAGATAGACAGGCATTTCCCCGTATTCGCGGAAGTTGTCCGCCGCCTCTCCCGTACGCGGCCGGACCTGAAATTTGAGACCGCCGCCTCCAATGAGGCCCTGGCGGAAAGAATGCGCGGCATGGCGCGGAAGGCCGGAATGTCTCCGGATATCTTCAACATCACCGTAGGGCGTTACCATGAACTCATGGACCGCGCCGCGGTGGGCGTGGTGGCCTCCGGCACCGCCACGATGGAAGCCGCCCTCCACCGCCTCCCGTACATGCTCGTGTACAAGGTCCCGCTGCTCACGTACTGGATGGCCCGCATGCTCATTAAAATCCGCTTCATCGGCATGGTGAACATTCTGGCGGAAAAGCCCGTGGTGAAGGAACTGATTCAGTTTGATTTCACCCCGGACAAGGTCATTGAAGAAATTGAGCGGCTGCTCGTTCCGGAAAACAGGGATGCGCTGCTGGCGGAAATGAAGCGGGCCTCGGACAGGCTGGGGCAGGGCGGAGCCGCGGAACATGCGGCGCAGGCCGTCTGCCGCCTGCTGAGCGAATAACGAATAGGAGCCTTCATTCATCCGGTCCTGCCTGTGCCGTGGCGGAGACTGCCGCAGAGTGGCATTTCCCCGCGGACCCTTGCCAAAACCGTGTATTTTCTCTAAAATCACGGCACGTTTTTTAGCTCTTATGGCCGGGAAAAAGGAAAGGGATGTCAAAACCAATGCCATGCGGCTGCTGGACGCGCTTCATGTTCCGTACAGGCATTATGCGTATGAATGTACGGAATTTGTGGACGCCCGGCACACGGCGGCGGCCCTGGGACTGCCGCCGGAAAGGATGTACAAGACTCTGGTGACGGAGGGGGCTCCCCGCCAATACTACGTATTCGTCATTCCCATTGATTCGGAACTCTCCCTGAAAAAGGCCGCCCGGGCCGTGGGAGTCAAATCCCTGTCCATGATTCCGGTGAAGGATATTACCGCGGTGACGGGTTATGTCCGCGGCGGCTGTACGGCCCTGGGCATGAAGAAAAAATATCCCACCGTGATTGACTCCGGCGCGGAAGCCCTGCCGGAAATCGTGGTGAGCGGGGGGCGCCTGGGATGCCAGATCGAACTTGCCCCCGCGGATTTGCTCCAGGCGGCGGATGCTTCCTTTGCGGATGTAGCGGAACCGGGCGGCCTCCCGTGAGGGTCCTGTTCAGGAAATGCGGGTATTCCCGGTAAAAAGCTTCCCTGTTAATCGGCCTTGTCCTTCAGGAGCTTCATGGATTGGCACTGCCGGATTCCTTCCCCGGACCACGCGTATCCAACCGCTATGAGGCTGATTTTCCCGTCTCTGGCTTCACAGGTAAAAATGATGCACCAGTCATCCGGAAGGAGAGTCGTACTTTCGGGAGCGGAAGACAAGCCTTCGGCATCCAGCAGGATGTCTGTTCCCTTGACGTTCAGCATCAGGGGCAGGATGCTTCTATGGGCAAACACCACTATTTGATCGCCGTTTCTGATCCCCTTTAAATTTCCTTTCCCTCTGACAAGGGCCGTTCTGACGACATACTTGCCATGATAAAAACATCCGACCGGGTTCAGGAATTTCTGCAGCAGCGTATTGTCCCTTTCAACGGAAATGATGCCTTCCACGGGTATTCCGTGCTGATTGTGCATGCCAACGGCCCATGGCTCTTTTCCGTGCAGATCCGGAGAAAAAACAAAAAACAGGATAAGCATGGCTCCGGGAAGGAGCCATATGCTGATTTTTAGCAAGGTATTCTTTACTCTCTTTGGCATCCCGATTCGCTTCGTATTTCTGCGGATGAAAAATTCTTAAATGGATATCCTTATCTGCATCATGCATTAAGTTATCTTCTAACATTTTTAACGTTTGGTTTCCAGATTTTTTATCCCCGGCGGTTGACTGCTGATGCGTACGGATCATGCTGCCATGCTGGACATTTTGGCGGAGAGCGGCCCGCCCTGCGTCATTTCCGCCATTCCGGAAAAGCCCGCTTTCCCCGGTAAAAAGCTTTCCCGGCAGACTGTTTTTTTGTATTCCTGCCGGAGCCAGTCCTTCCGGTTCCATGAGCGGCCATCTCCTTTTCCATACATGCCGGCCCCCGATGAATGGGGGGCTTTCCTTCCGTTTCCCGTCGTCGTTCCCTGCGCTGGAATGCTTCTCTTTCCGTGCGGAAAAATCAATGAATACTGTCAGGTGATGAGAAGAAAAGACAGGGAAGTCCGCCGGAGGGAAGACCTGCTGGCCATGATCTCGCAGTGCAAGGTGTGCCGCCTTGGCCTGTGGGACGGGGAGGAAGTGTATGTCGTCCCCCTGAATTTCGGGTATGAGGAACGGGACGGAGCCCTGCACCTGTTTTTCCACTGCGCCAGGGAGGGACGGAAGCTGGACATTCTGCGGAATAACCCGAAAGCCGCTTTTGAAATGGACGGGAATCATCTGCTGGTGGAGGGGAATACGCCCTGCCAGTACGGCTATTCCTATTGCAGCGTCATGGGGCGTGGAATGGTGGAAATTCTTGAAAAAGACGCGGAAAAGATTCATGCCCTGAACCGCATCATGCTGCACCAGACCGGACGGGAAGCGGCCTTGACGCCGTCCATGGCGCGCACCGTCTGCGTCCTGCGCCTGAAAGCGGAATCCGTCAGCGGAAAACTCCGTGCGCGGCCGGATGTTCCCCCCGGTCCCGTCGATCGTTGATATTCCTGGTGATTTATGAATGACGACGTTTCACCCTTGTTCATCCGCTGGAGCCTGGTCCACTGGGCGGCGCTCGGGGCGGTGGCTCTGGCCGCCGCAATCCTGCTGTGGGGCGGCCGCCGTCTCCGGATGGAAAAGCGGATACTGGTGGGCAAGGTGCTGGGGGCCGTCTTTCTGCTGACTTTCCTGGCGGAAACGTTCGGGCGCATCGTCCGGGAACACTGGGAGCCCTGGCAGGACAGGCTTCCCCTGCATTTTTGCAGCCTGATGACGCTGGTGTGCTTCATTGCCCTGTGGTACCGCAGGCCCTGGGCATGCGCCGCGGCGTACTTCGGCGTGCTGACGGCCAGCATCCAGGGGCTGATCACCCCCATGCTGTATGAAGGTTTTCCTTCCGCCGCCTTCTTCGCTTTCTTCATAGGGCACGGCCTTCTGTTTATTTCCGCCCTGTATCTGCCGCTGGTGCTGGAATGGCGCGCCCGCCCGTGGGACGACGTGAAAACCCTGCTCCTGTGCGACGCCTACCTTCTCCTGATTATTCCCGTCAATATCTGGCTGGGAACGAATTACGGATTTACCCGGTACGCCCCGGAGGGAAGCGTTCTGGAATACTTCGGTCCCGCGCCCTGGTATCTGCTGACGCTCCAAATCCCGGCCCTGGTCGTGCTGAGGCTGCTGTATCTGACCGTGCGCCCCCGGAAAAAGAAGAGGGAAGAAGAAACGGCGTCCGTTGAAAAACTCCCTGGGCAATAGGGTGAATTTCCTTGCGCTGTGGGATGCGCGTGTTAATCAGGGATGAAGAGTGGAGAGGTTCCGGTCCATGTCTTTCAAAATCCTCTCCCTATATTTGTAATCATTAAATAATGAATGAACCATGAAAATTTTCCCCGCAACTGCCCTGATTCCGTTCCTGTGGTTGGTGCCGGACACGGAGACACGGTCCTCAGATGACGCCCCGGCGCGTGAAAAGGCGGCATCCCCGGAAAAAGGGGAGGTCGTTCCGTGGCGGCGCTGCACCGTATATGCATCCCCCGGCTCCAGGGTGAAGGAGGAAGCCTCCCTGTTCCGCATCCGGGTACTGCGCTCTCCGGAGGGCACGGCTTGCGTTCTGAATGGGGACCGTCCGTTTGAAGTGTTTCCCAAGGACGGAACGCGTCTGGTATTTGAGGAAATGAAAGAGCTTCCCTTGCTCGGAAACGTCCGTGAAATCCTGGATTTGGAACGCCGTGACGACAGCGGGAACATGATGCGGCCCTTCAGTGAATATAAAAAAACTACCGGGTACTTTGACTACTCCCGCACCGTTCCGCGTGAATATCATACCTTCTTCTTCGGAGACGGGGGAGACGTCTTCCTGCTGGAAAAATCACAGGACGCCAGTGCTCCCTCCCTGAAAATAAATCATCATTTCAGAAAACTGCATATCCGTAAATGCAGTCTGGACGCCCGCAAGGGAAAAATCCCGGTGTTTTACTACCGCGGAATCTCCGGGGAGGACCCCCATTCTGGTCAGCGATTTCCTGGGCCTTGTTTCTCTTGAGGACGGAACGCTCACGGAATTGGGGTCTTATGAAGACATGGGACTCTCAAGCATCAAATGGCTGAATGATCATGAATTGTTTATCTGCATGAAAACGAGGAAATCCTCCACATGGGCCGTCTATGACATTCGGCGGAAACGGGAGGCGGCACGGGGATCCACCGCTCTTGACAGCAGTGACGAGTCGTCCGAACGGTTTCTCGGCGACTACATCTTCAGAAAAGGAGCCGTCTATGGCCTGCAATGGAACGGGCGCGTGAAGCGCCTGTATCCGTCCCCGTAATGTCCGTTGCCTCCGGCGGCACGGTCCCATGAAATGACCGGGAACATTCCTGAAGCGGACTGTCTCCCGTGTGCTTTTTCCGCAGGAACCCGTTTTTCAGCTCAGGGACTGGAGGGCCTCCTTCGTGAACTGGCGGATTTCCTTTTCCCGTGAATGGTGGATTTTCTGCGCCCACTCCGCATCCGCCAGCAGGGCGCGCCCCACGGCGATGAGGTCGAACTCGCCTGCCTGCATCCGTTCCACAAGGGGCTCGATGCTGGCCGTTTCCGCCTCCGGGCCTCCGTCGAAAACATTCGTGAATTCCCGGTTAAGCCCCACGGAGCCGACGGAAATGGCCGGCTTGCCCGTAAGCTTCTTGGTCCAGCCCGCCAGATTCAGGCGGGAGCCTTCGAACTCCGGTTCCCAGAACCGGCGCGTGGAGCAGTCGAAAATATCCACGCCCGCTTCCGTCAGGGGCGTCAGGAAATCTTCCAGTTCCACGGGCGTACGCGCCAGCTTGGCGTCGTAATGCCCGGTTTTCCACTGGGAAAAGCGGAAAATAATGGGGAACTGGCTGCCTACCGCCTTGCGGACGGCATGAATGATGCGGCTGGCAAAGCGGGTGCGCCCCACCAGGTCTCCCCCGTACTCGTCCGTTCTCCTGTTGGTTTCCTTCCAGAAAAACTGGTCGATCAGGTAGCCGTGGGCCCCGTGAATCTCCACCCCGTCGAATCCCAGCCTTTTGGCGTCCGCGGCCGCACGGGCAAACGCGTCGATCACCTCTTCTATCTTGGCGGCGCTCATGGGGTCCGTCGTCTGCCGGAGCGTATTCACGTCAATGCCGGAAGGCCCGATGGGCGGAAGTTCCGGGTTGGGAAGGTTCTCTCCCTTGAACGGCCGCGCCATGCCCACGTGCCAGAGCTGGGGGGCTATCTTGCAATCCGTCGTGTGGACGGCTTCCAGCACTTTTTTCCAGCCCCGGAGCGGCGCGCCGCCGAAAAAATTGGGATAGTTGGAGGAAGGGGAGGCGCTCGGCTCGTCAATAAACGTGCCTTCCGTGATGATGAGGCCCACTTCATGTTTGGCCCGGCGCTGGTAGTAGGCGGCCACCTCGTCCGTGGGCGCGCCGCCGGGGGAAAATCCCCGGGTCATGGCCGGCAGGACGATGCGCGTGGGGGTGTCAAGCTTGCGTGAATGGAAGGGCTGGAACAGGATTTCCATGTCCCTGATCTTGAGTTCATCCTGTGTATTCATGAAATGGAGGCTGTAATGGATGGGCCGGACTGCGGAGTGCGCCGGACATGTACAGGAATGAGACAACTCCCGGCGCGCTCCTGTTCATCCCCGTTCCGGGCATGGGGAAATTCCCGCGTACGCTGCCGCCCCTCCTTTATTCCTGAGAAAGCGCCAGGAAATTGCGCATCATGAGGCTGCCGGACGGAGTCAGGATGGATTCCGGGTGAAACTGGATGCCGTATAGGGGGCGGGTCCGGTGCCGGATGGCCTGGATATGGCCCCGGCCGTCCTCCGCCGTGACAATCAGCTCATCCGGCCAGGATTCCCGTGACAGGCGCCAGGAATGATACAGGCCCGCGGGGAACTCCTCCGGGAGCCCGGCAAAAAGGGGAGACGGGCCGCAGCGGCGTATCTGCGCCCGCGCACCGTGGAGCGGGCTTGGGAGTTGTTCCAGAGCGGCTCCGAAATGGACGCCCAGGATTTGATGCCCCAGGCAGACCCCCAGCACCGGAATATCCGGCGGCAGGCGGCGCAGCAGGCGGAAGGTAGCCCGGTGGCAGGAATCGTGCACCACGCCCGGACCGGGGGAGAGGATGACCTTTTCCCCCTTCCGCACCGCGTGTTCCAGGCCGGGAGAATCATGGGGGACCACGCGCGGAACGGCCATGCCCGTGGCCGCGGCCAGTTCCGCGAGGTTCCAGGTAAAGGAATCCCGGTGATCGATGATCCAGACGTTCGGTTGACTCATGGCGCGCACATGATAAAGTAAATCCCGCCAATGTACACACGGGAAGAAACCATCCGCCGCATGAATGGCCTGGGCCGGGCCGGCGCTCCGTTTTTCTTCGTGATTTCCCATGATTTGGAGCACAACCTGCTCTTTGAAAGGAAAGATGGGGGGCAGGGGCGCTCCGCGGCCTTTTCCCTGCCGCTGGGGGAACGCGGCGGATTGCGGGACTGTCCCCCTCTCCCGGAGCAAATCCGTTTTGATCCTGTTCCCTGTCCCCTGTCCCGGTATGCCGCCGCCTTCTCTTCCGTGCGCGCCCATCTGCTGCGCGGGGATTCTTATCTGCTCAACCTGTGCGTGGCCACTCCGGTAAAGACTAATTTGACGCTTCCCCACCTGTTCCGCTTCGCGCGGGCCCCGTACAGGATGCTGCTGGGACCGGATGCCTCCGTTTCCGGAGTGCATGGCCGCGCCTGCGCCTGCTTTTCCCCGGAACCGTTCGTGAGGGTGCGGGGGCGGGAAATCGCCACGTTTCCCATGAAGGGAACGGCTGATGCCGCCACTCCGGAAGCCCGGCGCTGGCTGGAGGAAGATGAAAAGGAAAACCGGGAATCCGCCACCATTGTGGACTTGATGCGGAACGACCTCTCCATGGTGGCCTCCCGGGTGCGGGTGAAGCGCTACCGCTACATCAGCCCCGTGGAAACGCGCGGAGGGACGATTCTGCAATGCAGCTCCGAGATTTGCGGCGCCTTGCCTGAAAACTGGCCTTCCCGCCTGGGGGAGATCATGATGGCATTGCTCCCCGCCGGAAGCGTGACGGGCGCGCCGAAGGAAGCCACCTGCCGCGCCATTGCGGAGGCGGAAGACATGGAGCGCGGATTTTATACGGGGATATTCGGCTTTTTCAACGGAAGGGACCTGGACTCCGCCGTAGCTATCCGCTTCATGGAGGAGGACGGGGCGAACCTTGTCTATAAAAGCGGAGGGGGAATCACCGTGATGAGTCGGATGGAAGAGGAATACCGGGAAGCAATTGCCAAAGTCTATGTGCCGTTTGATCTTTGAAACCGTGAAGTGGGCGGATGGCGCGCCCCGCCTGCTCCCCTGGCATCAGGAAAGGGTGGGGAAGGCGATGGAGCTGTACGGCGCGGCGGATGCGCCCGTGCCGGATCTGGCGGCCGTGCTGGCTTTCTGTCCGGGCCCCGGCAGCGGCATCTATAAATGCCACATTACCTACGACACGCAGGGACGGGTGAAAGCCCCCGTATTTGCACCCTACCGCCCCCGCAGGGTGAAAAAACTGGTGTGCGTGGAAGTTCCGCACCTGGATTACTCCTGCAAGTGGGAGGACAGGACGGCCCTGGAGGCCGTGGGCGCGGGATTGGGCGGGGATGAGGAAGCCCTCATTCTCCGGAACGGGCTGGTGACGGATACCCGCTACAGCAACGTCGTATTCGGGGACGGCTGCCGCTGGGTGGCTCCGGAGACCTTCCTGCTGCCGGGCACCAAGCGGGCGTTCCTGCTGGAACGGGGAAGGATGGAATGCCGCCCCCTGAAAGCGGAGGACGTGAAAAAGTTCCGCTTCTGTTCCCTGGTCAACGCCATGCTGGACCCCGGCGATGTGGTGGTGCGTACGGAAGACATTCTTCTTCCCTGAGCGATCCTTGTTATTGTGGAAAAGCGCCGTTTCCGGCCGGAAGACGGACGGCGTGGAGCCGTCCCGTGTGAAAGCCATCGTGATGGAAGCCGTGAAGTACTGGGATATGGAGGACCTGACAGGAAAATTTCCGGCGCTTGTCACACGGCTTCCAAGGTTGGGACGCCTATGCCTGTTATGCCATGAAAGGATAGGAAGACGTGCCGGATGAAGAAGACGTCCAGCAGCGTGAAAATTGCGGAAAGACGGCGTTCTCCGGATAAAAAACGGCTGCCCCGGAATAACAGGACAGCCGTTTGAACAGGGATTGCTTTTATTTTGCCGTTAAATGGCGCCGCAGTAATGGGCGCAGCACCACATGGCGCGGGGATGGTGGAAGAAGGACTTCCAGAGACTGCCCTTGAGGGTGTTCGCCCTGGAGCCGTCCTTGTTCAGGTAGCCGAACCAGTCGCCGTGCTGCACGTCCTGGAAATGGGAGAAAGCCCAGTTGTGCACCATGTTGTGCCGGATGGCGTAACGTTCCTCCCCGGTAAGCTTGTAGGCGAGGGTCATGGCGATGAGCGCCTCGTCGTGAGGCCACCAGAACTTCATGTTGTGCCAGTATTCCTGAACGGGCTTGCCGTACACGTCCGTATAGTAGAGCAGGCCGCCGTTTTCCTGGTCCCAGCCGCGTTCGAAGGCCCAGTCGATCATGTCGCAGCCCACCTTGATCAATTCCGGGTCATTGCCGCGGCAGCGGGCTTCCTCCAGAACGAACCAGCCACCCTCGATGGTATGGCCGGGGTTCAATGTGCGTTCGTCGAAGTGGTCAATGATGGAGCCGTCCGTTCCCACCACTTCCATCACGGCCTGGATGTCCGGCTTCATGAACAGGGTGCGCAGGTCGCGGATGCAGCGGTCGATCCACCCGGTGTAGAATCCTTCCTCGTCGCCCAGGTATTTGCGCATTTCCTGGGCGGTGGCCAGCGTAATCATGCGCGTTCCCAGCCCGGTTGTGGGGCGGTTCCCGGTGAACTTGGGCACCATTTTGCCGGGCGTGAAGCACATGTCCGTGAAAATGTCGAACCAGTGGCGGGCCGCTTTGGCGGATTCCTCGCTGTCCACGGCTTTCGCATGGGCCGCAAAGGCGATGGCGGCAAAGGATTCGCTGTACGCATAGCGGCGCTTGCGGATGGGAGTGCCGTCCGCCGCCACATGGAAGTACATGCGGCCGTCGGAAGGGTCCACGCATTTGGCGGTCAGGAAGGTCAGGGCGCTTTCCGCCCACTTGAGCCAGTCCGGATTTTTCTCCACGCTGTTGTACATGGTCAACAGCATCCAGGCCATGCGGCCCTGAGCCCAGACGGACTTGTCCGTGTCTACCAGGGCGCCGTCCGCGTCAAAGCAGTGGTAGAGGCCGCCGTTCTTCTCGTCGCAGGCGCGGGGGAACCAGAAGGGAAGCACGTCTTCCAGAAGCTGGCGGCGGTAGAATGCGCCCAGTACGGGCATGTCAAGCGTTGCAGCCATAGGAAAAGGCGGTTCAGTTCATGGCCCACTGGAAGAAGCCGATGGCTTCCAGCTCGGAGCGGAGTTCCTTGAGCTGGTCCGCGGTCGGGTTGCCCTGCGGCAGCCGCGCCGGGCCCAGGTCCACGCCCAGCCAGCCCATCAGGGCCTTGGCGCATCCCATGTAGCCCTTGGAGGCCAGGATGTTGATCATCTGCACGGACTTCCACTGGCAATCCTTCGCCGTTTCCACGTCTCCCTCTTCAAAGGCCTTGATCAGGCTCTGGTACAGGGCCGGGGCAAAATTGAAGGAACTGCCTACCGCGCCCTTGGCGCCGACGGACAGAGCCCCCGTGAACCATTCGTCCACGCCCCACGGAATATCCACGTTTTTGTCGTAATTCAGGGTGGTCTGGTACAGGGCCAGGTCCGGATTGGTGAATTTGATGCCCGCAAAATTGGGAATCTGCTCCTTGGCCAGCTTGATGAAATCAACCGGATTGAAGCGTACGCCCGTCAGCACGGGAATATCATAGTAGTAATAAGGCAGATCCGGAGCGCCGGAAGCGGCAAAGGCGCAACATTCCACCAGGCGCTGGACCGTGGCGGGCTTGTAATAGGATGGGGCCAGGGAACTGGTGGCTACAAATCCGCATTCCTGGGCGAAAGCGGCCAATTCCCTGGCATCCCAGACGCTGTTGGACCCGGTATGGGCGATCACCTGAACGCCATGCCTGGCGGAGGCTTCCTTCCATGCGGAGTAAATTTCCTTGCGTTCCTCAAGTTGCATGGAGGAAGACTCACCGGTGCTGCCGGTAATGAAAGCGAGCTTGATGCCCTGGGAGGCAAGCAGTTTGGCCTGGGCGTCTACCCTGGAGGCATTCAGAGAACCGTCCGCCTTGAACGGTGTATGTGCGGCGGCTACCAGGCCGTGGAGTTTCAGTGACGTGTTCATTGTAGTATGAAAATGGTTCAGGCGGATGATGCCAGAGCATGTTTATGATGACAATCGCGGAGTTTACAGACCACAAAAAAGACCACATGAAAAAACGGACGTTCCCCGGAAGGAAACGCCCGTTTGAAAAAAACATGCCTTTAACGGTTAGCGGACAGCCTGTTGCTTGATGACGCCGAACATGGCCTTTGCCAGGGATTTGGCGTGCGTCAGCAGCAGATCGCCGTCATAACACCAGATCATCACGCCGCCCAGCTTCTGGGTTTTTACGTACTGGCATTTTTTCTTGATCGTGGTGATGCCGTTGAAGTAGTGTTCCTGGCCGTCAATGGTGCAGGTATCCGTTCCGGGAGCTATGTTGGGATAGAGCTGGATGACGGTGGAATAGCCTTTCTGGGCGTCCCAGTTGCGGTTGGAGCGCGTTTCATTCGTGTAAAACGGCAGCCCCATCACGATTTTGCAGTCCGGCACGTTTTTATTCCGCATGGTGTTCACGTCCGTCACCATATCCGGATAGGTGGAATGCTGGCCGCCACGGTCATAGCTCATGACGTTGACGAAGTCCAGCAGGTCCATCATTTCCGAGGTGGGCGCCAGGTAGTACGGATTGATGGCGGAACTCAGGGACATGCCGTTGGCGCCCATGGCGGAACGGACTTCCCCCAGGAACAGGGAAAAATGATACCATTGGGTGTCGTTGTCGGGGTACTCCCAGTCGATGTCGATGCCGTCGAAACCCTTTTCCTCCGCAAAGGAAACCAGTTGACGGGCGAATTTGACCCGTTTTTCCGGATCGGCCGTGATGGCCGTCATGCCCGCGTCGCAGTGGGCCACGCCCAGAATGATCTTGCTGCCCGCATTGCCGCGCAGGTTCTTGAGCTTGTCCAGTCCGTTCAGGAACTGTTCGTTGTTCTGTCCGGTCAGGTTCCCGTCGGTATCACAGCCCACGTTGAAGTAAATAAGGTCCGTGAAGGATTTGAAATGCTGGGCGTTCAACTGGTCGCGGTTCCACTGCATCAGGTTGGTGTGGCGATAGTAGGGAACCACCCGGAACTGATAGGGGTAAACCTGGGCGCAGCCTTCCGGAGAGGGATTGGAAATGGCGATGTTGGAGTCCTCCAGCAGGGCGATTCCTGTGCAGGCGGCGTCCACCTTGTTCAGGCCGCGCGCCCTGGGGATAAGGTCCACGCACAGCCAGAAATAGTTGTCTCCGGGGGAGAGGGGATAGCCCCCCTCAAACTGGAGGGTTTTCGCGCCCTTGGAAATGGTGTTGAGGATGGGGATGGCGCGGCGGTTGGCCTGGTCCGAATTCGGGGAAAAGTACGGAGTGGCTGCGGACGCGAATATCTGCGCCTTGGCAATGTCGGCAACGGAGGTGGTTCCCGCCATGGAAAAG
This sequence comes from Akkermansia biwaensis, assembly GCF_026072915.1. Classification (NCBI taxonomy): domain Bacteria; kingdom Pseudomonadati; phylum Verrucomicrobiota; class Verrucomicrobiia; order Verrucomicrobiales; family Akkermansiaceae; genus Akkermansia; species Akkermansia biwaensis. The sequence goes on along the minus strand of NZ_AP025943.1, from coordinate 3,047,419 downwards.
GTCATGCCTTTCAATATCTGGCTGGTTTCTGGGGCGGTCACTTTGATTTTCATGATGGCCTGGTTGACGCCCCCCGCATACAGGACGGAGTGTGTCTGCTCACAGGAGGCCGTGGCTGACGCCGCACAAAGAGGGGACGCGCCGCAAACGCCCAGGGCCAGGGCGCACAATGTCGGTTTGATGATGCTGTTCATGGTTGAAGGAAGTAAATGTTTTTAATGGAAACGCCTTCTTCTGGCAAGCATGCCGCCGGCCGCCACAAGAAGCAAGACGGAAGTTGAGGGTTCCGGGACGCTGAGCCCGGAGGAAATCCAGTCCAGGTGCAGGGCGTGGTTTTCATCCCAGCGCAGTTCCCAGCGTCCCAGTTCCAGAGAGGGGTCATAGCCTTCCAGCCCCAGGTCGCCTGTCGTGACCGTGGAGGAACTGGAAAGGCCGGAAAGAGCTCCCGAAAATTCACCGTCCGTCCGCGTGACGCCGTCCGCATCCATGACCAGCCAGGACCGGTCGGCCTGCCACGGACTGGAGGTGTAATCCACGGCACTGTCGTCAAGGGCCAGGCTGCCGCCCAGCGTCAGCGTATCCGCATGCAGGACCAGGCCTACCTGGACACCCTGTGAAAGGTCGATCGTGATGCCGCTGGACATGTCAATGGCGGCGGCGGTGATGGAAAAGCTGCCCGTCCCCGTTCCGATGATGGAAACGTCGTTGCCCAGGGTCAGCGTGTCCGCGTTCAGACTGCCGGTTCCCGTGACGGAAAAACGCGTGCCGTCCGCAAAACTCACATCCGCCGCGTTCAAGGCGGATTGTTCGCCTATGTGCAGCGTTCCACCGCTGACCGTGAAGGAAGTGCGCGTATCTTCCGCGCTCCAGTCGGAGGACCGGTAGCCGTAGGAAGCCCCGTTGCTGACGGAAAATGTGCCTCCGTATACCGTGGTATTGGCCTTGATGGCGGACTGGCTCTCCGCTCCGGACATGGAAACATCGCCTTCGGCCCCCGCCTCTTCATTGACGTGGACTTCCACAACGGCATCTTCCAGGGAACTGAGGCCGTCTTCAAAAAGAATCCTGTGCCCGGCCCCGGCGTTGAGGGAGGCCGTAGCTCCGTCATTAAAATGAATGGCGTTGCGCACGCTTCCTCCCTGCGCGGTATTGCCGCGGAAAATAATGTCCGCATGGTCAGCCACCAGGGTGAGGGCGCCGCCGTTTTGCAGGTTGACGGCTCCGCCGTCGCCGTCCGCGCTGTTGTTCTCAAACAGGACCGTATCCGTGTTTCCGGCAATGGTGACGTTGTAGGCATCCAGGGCTCCCCCGTCATAGCCGGCGGTATTGCCGGAAAAGGTGACCTTTCCGGAATCGGAAACGGTGATGTCGTTATAGGCGGAAATGGCCCCTCCGTAAGTGGAGGCATGGTTACCGGAGAAGATAATATTGTCCACGCCGGAGAAGGAAATGCTGCCGGCCGCGTAGATGCCGCCGCCTCCGTCCCCGGCCCGGTTGTCCGTCACGGTGAAGGAGGCGGCCGTGTCCACCGTCATGTCCATGCCGGTCCAGATCGCGCCTCCGGCGCCCGTCTCCGCGTTGTTGGAAGTGAAGGAAACGTTGCCGACGCCGGACCATTCCACGGTCTCAAAATCGTTGTTGATGGCGCCTCCGTTTTCTCCCGCCGTATTGCCGGAGAAGGAAATGTCTTCCGCAATGTTGGAAAATGCCAGGCTGCCCGTGGTGCCTCCCGCATGGATGGCGCCTCCGTGCGCCATGGCGGTATTGCCCGCAAAGCTGATGGCGCCCGTATTGGTGAACAGAGCTCCTCCGGAAGCGTAAATGGCCCCTCCGGATGCGGCGGAATCTCCCCGGACGCTGTTGCCGCTGAACGTGAGGGCTCCCGTACCGCTGAACGTAACCGTGTCATTGGCCGCAATGGCGCCGGCTCCGTAAAGGGCGTCCGTATCGGTCATGTCCGCCGCATTGTTGGAAAAAGTCAGGTCTCCTGTGTCCTGGAAGGTGACGTTTTCCGAAAGGATGACGGCCCATTTGGCTCCGTAGTTGTCAATGTTGATGTCATGGCCTCCCGTGAAGGAAATGCTTTGAAGGGTGTTGTTGTTTCCCCTGCCTCCTATCCAGCAGTTGACGGCGGCTCCCAGTGCGCCCAGATTCTGGTTCGTGGTCAGCGTAAAGACGGTATCCGTGTCCGTGACCACGCTCCCGGCCCAGGACTTGGCTCCCAATTCCAGCTCCGTGCGGGTCATGATGTTGAGCGTGCCCTTGTTGTTCTCCGTATTCAGGAGAATGCCCCCTTCATGCCAGTTGACCAGGCTGGCGTAGGAACTGCCCCCCATGTCCAGCGTGGCTCCGGAAACTACCTCAATGGTATTGTTCAGCGTGTGCCCGTTCATGGAAAGCAGGGCTCCGGAGGCGATGTTCACGCCGCCCAGGCCGGAGCCCGTGCCGAAGGCGTTGTCCACGTCAAGCGTCAGTTTGCCTGCATCCACCCGTACCACGCGGCCGGAGGAAATCGTATTGGCCCGTTTGATAACCAGTTCCCCGCTGCCGGATTTAATCAGGCTCAACCCGGAAAAATTGGAGGTGGTCGGGGCCCCGTATTCGTTGGCCGTGTTCTTGTTGGCGAACTTCTGGTCGAAATTGAACACGGAATTTTCCCCGACGTCCAATTGCAGGGCGCTTCCCGCGCCGGATTCGCAGACGATGGAATCAAAATTCTGCCCGTTGGAGGAACTCCAGGTAAATGTCTGGTTGGCTCCCAGTTCAATTACGGCGGTGGTGCCCCAGCCGGCAATATAAATGCCCCGGCTGCCCGTGCCTCCGGACTCATACCCCTGGGAAATAATGACGCGGCTGGTGGTGCCGGAGGAGAATTTAAGAGCGTAAAAATTATTCTGCAAACATCCCAGTGAAGCGGAATTGTACCCGAACTGGTTCAGTTTGAGCGTGCCGCCGTTCAAGGTAATGGTTGGCTGCTCCCAGTTGGAGGCGTAGTTGGCGGCATGGAACAGGCGTCCTCCGCTGGCATCCAGCACCGCGCCGGAGGCAATGTTGATCTGGCCCCCCCCCGTAATATCCCGTGTACCTGTAAATACAAGGGTTCCTGCATTGATGTTCCAGGTTCCGTTCGCCGTATGCGTTCCGGATAAGGTAACCGTTCCGTTTCCCGTTTTGGTGAGCGTGGAGGAACCGCTCAGGCTGGTATCCCGGACAGTCCACCTGTCTTCCTGATTGGCGGAATTCAGGGTCAGCGCCGTTCCGGAGAGGGTGGCGGAACCTCCGTTGCTGCCGGAAGCGTTTCCAGCCAGAGTCAGGGAACCTCCGTTCAGCGTGACGGCTGCTCCCTCGTAAAGAAGTCCGGCGGCACTGATGCCGCTGCCTACGATAAGTGTGGAGCCGGTCTGGAACAGGGCGGAGCTGCCGTTGATCCAGTCTGCGGAGCTACCGTCCAGTAGCCATGCCCCGGAGTCCGTCCAGGAGGAGTTGCCGCCGTTCCATGTTAAGTCGGCGGCACGGGCAAGGGGAAGCTGAAGGCTGCCGGCAAAGATTCCGACAGAAGTGAGATAAAGAAGGGAGGTAATTTTCATGGAAAATTTGTAATGAGGATATTGTCAGATGAAAAAAGCGGGAAAACAAGGCACGCCTGTTTTCCCGTCAAAAAATAATTGTCATGTGGAGCCGGCTTCAGGCTCTGTGGCGGCGGCAGCTCAGGACAGCCAATCCCAGCATGCCTAAGGCGGCCGTTGCGGGTTCCGGCACGGGGAGGGCCGGATTGGCGGCCAGGGCCGCGATTTCATCGTGGTTCAAGACGCCGGAATACAACTGGAGGTCATCCGTGGTGGTATCGGCCGCGGAAGCCAGTTTCAGCTATTGAACATCCCCCGTGAAATTGACGCCGGAAGCGCTGATTCTACGCTGGCCATCCAGATAAATGTTCAGTTCTCCAGCCTGGAAGGTGATGACGAGATTGGAGAAGGAATCCTTGGAGATGGTGAGGTTTTTCCAGTTGCCCACATTTCCGCCGCAATAGGCGGCCCATTCTCCGGCGCTGGAAGTGTCTCCGGAGTCCTTTTGAAGATACATGGTTTGCCCGCTTCCGGAAGTGAAGGTCAGCAGCCCTTTCCAAAGAGCGGTGGATTGGGACTGGCCGGGAGAGAAATCCTTGACGGCAATGGAAAGGCTGAATCCGTCCTCTGTATTCAGGCCCAGGCCGTTGTCGGCGGATCCCAGCGTGAGCTGGCCGCCGTTCGAGCGGCTGTCGTAGCCTTTTCCTTCATAGCCGTCCGCATAATTGATCCAGCCGCCGCCGCTGAACGCGGCGGTTCCTGCCGTTTCTCCCGCCAGATTATTGTCGTTCAGGGAAGACAGGCTGCCGTTGAGCTTGTTGAAATCGTAATAATATTTAAGAGTGGCGGCCTGTACGCCCAGCCCGGAATAAAGCAGGGCGGCTGCAATAAATAAGGATTTTTTCATTCTTAATTAAGATTGTTAAAATCTGAACAAAAAGATATTCGGATTTATAATCCGTGATAAAACAACGCCGCCATGCAAAGATGCCTTTGGCAGAGAACATAAGGATCATAGGAATGACAGGGGAATTTTGCCGCTCCCTGTTATTCCTGTCATCCTTATAGATATTATTATCCCTAATCAACTTTTCTCCAGATTTTTTCGTTGACTTCCGGATTATAAATCCGGTGCGCTCTGAAAAGGTTTGAAAATAAAAGGACTGTTCCGCATTAATGAGAGCGGAACAGTCCTGAAGGTACGAAAAGGGATATTTTTCCCGGATAGGGTTATTTGACGGCGATTGTCTGCTCGCGGTCGGGGCCCACGCCTACGGTGGTGACGGGGCAGCCGATGAGTTCGCTCATGCGTTTGACGAACTTTTTGGCGTTTTCCGGAATCTCTTCCCAGGAGCGGCAGGAGGAAATGTCCTGAAGCCAGCCCGGCATGGTTTCATAGACGGGCTTGCAGCGTTCCCATTCGTCCACCGTAGCGGGCGGATAGGCCAGGATTTCCCCGTCCAGGTCATAGCCCGTGCAGATTTTGATTTCCGGGCACTTGTCGTAGCCGTCCAGGTTGGTCATGGCCATTTCGTCAAAGCCGTTGAACATGGCGGAGAAGTGGAGCAGAACGCCGTCCGCCCAGCCGCAGCGGCGGGGGCGTCCGGTCGTGGCGCCGAATTCGCGGCCCATGCTGTGCAGGTGGTTGGAGATGTCTTCATCTTCCGTGACGAAGGGGCCGGCTCCCACGCGGGTGGTGTAGGCCTTGCAGACACCGATGATGCGGTCGATCTTGTGGGGGGGGACTCCGGTGCCGGTGCAGGCCCCGGCGGAGGAAGTGTTGGAGGAGGTGACGAACGGATAGGTGCCGAAGTCCACGTCCAGGTAAGCTCCCTGGGCGCCTTCAAAGAGGATGCTCTTTCCGGCGGCGATGGCCTCGTTCATGACCGGGATGGTGTTGGTGATGTGGGGGCGCAGCACGTCCGCGGCGGCGCTGACTTCCTTCACCATTTTTTCCTCGTCCATGGCGGGCAGGCCCATGCGTTCCATTTCCGCGTTCGCCATCCTGATGCGGCGGCGCAATACTTCGTCAAAAATGGTGGGGTCCCGCATGTCCGCCATGCGCACGCCGATGCGGCGGGCCTTGTCCGCGTACGTCGGGCCGATGCCGCGCTTGGTGGTGCCGATAGCTTTCTTGCCGAGAGCGGATTCCTGAGCGGCATCCATTTCCTTGTGGAAGGGGAGGACCACGTGGGCGCGGTCGGAGATGAGAAGATTTTCACTGGTGATGGAAACGCCCTGGCCGCGGAGTTCGTTGATTTCCTCCACCAGGCCGACGGGGTCCAGCACGACGCCATTACCGATGACGCAGAGCTTGCCCGGCCACAGGATGCCGGAGGGGACAAGGTGCAGAATGTACTTCTTCCCGTTGGCGATAACGGTATGGCCGGCGTTGTTGCCGCCCTGGCCGCGGGCTACCACGTCGGCCGATTCCGTTAAGAAATCAATCATTTTGCCTTTGCCTTCGTCGCCCCATTGGGAGCCGATAATAATGGTATTCATGATAAAAATGGAACTCGGAGACCTTAATGATTTTCCTGCCGCATGGCAAGACAATCTTGTTAAGTTTTCCTGATTAAAGGAGTTCAGCCGCGCGGGCGTCAGCGGAAGTGCAGGGCGGAGCGGTGCGCCTCCGCCGGGACCAGGGTTTTCCAGATGTCCTCGTCCGCGGCGATCATGCGCTGGATGTCCCGCGGCGTGTGGCGCAGCAGGTATTCGTTGAAGAAGGGGACGTCCACCACCAGTTCGTTGGCCAGGAAGTGCTGGTAAAGGTGCACGTACTGTTCCGGGGCGCGGAAGGTTCTGGCCGTGACGAATTCCCCTGATTTGCGGTTGAGCCAGGGGGAGACGTACAGGCGCGTCTTGTTCTGGAAGGTGCGGCCGAAGGATTCCAGAATGCCGCCGGGAATGTCTTCCGTCCATTTTTCCTTGAACAGTTCGTTGAGCAGGCCGATGGAAAGGGCGATGGCGATGGGTTCCTTCGTGTAGCGGGCGAGCAGTTCCGAAAGGTTGTCGAAACGCGGCATCTTGGTGATCAGAACGTTTTTGCCCAGCGCCTTCAGGCTGTCCGCGCGGTCCAGGAATTCCAGATGGTCTATGTCTCCGCCGCGCAGCAGGTTGTTCATGGAAATCTCGCATATTTCCATGCACCGGTCCGCCTGCGTTTCATTGATGTGGGTGAGGAAGCATTTTTTCACCTGGGACATGACTTCCAGATGCAGGTTGCAGACGGGGTTGAAACTGCCCCTCATCAGTACGATGGGGCGCTTGTACAGCACGTCCGCCGCCTGAGCCACCTGGCCGCTGGCCAGGAACAGGGTGGCCGGAGTCAGGCCGGATTTCACCAGTTGCAGGGCAAAGAGGCGGTTGTCCACCATGGAGAAGCCGTGGCCTTCAAAGCGGACCACGTCTATTTCCACCAGCCGGGGGTCCAGGTTGTCCACCAGAGCTTCAATGAATTCCTCCAGCCGGTCCCTCTTGAAAAAGACGGCGTGCAGGATGTTGACGCCCAGAATGCCCAGGTCCTTCATCTGGCTGTCGTGGTCCGGATCATTCAGGCGTACGTGGATGATCAGGTCTGAGGGCTCGGCTTCCGGTTTCAGCTGGAAGCGTACGCCTATCCAGCCGTTCCACGGGCCGTTGTCCCGGTAGCCTTTCACCTTTACCGTATTGCAGAAGGCAAAGAAACGGGTGTCCTTCCCGCGCTTGGGACCCAGGCGGTTGATGAGCTGGGAGAATTCATAGTCCAGCATTCCCTTCAGGCGTTCCTCGGAAACGTAGCGCTTGACGGGGCCGTACAGCGTGTCGCTGACGGTCATGTCATAGGCGGAGATGGTTTTTGCCACGGTGCCGGCGGCGCCGGAAGCGCGGAAAAACCAGTTGGCCGTTTCCTGCCCGGCGCCGATTTCCGCAAAGGTCCCGTAAATGGAGGTCGCCAGATTGAGCTGGAGGGCCTTGTCCTGTGTCTGCGCTAATGCCTTGGAACTCATGAAAAACAGGTAATCCGGTTAATATGGTCAGTTGTTTTTGGGAAGAAGCTTCCGGGTGGTCTCGCTCATCCAGCCGGGAAACTCCAGCCTGTCTATGATGACGGATTGGCTGCCGGGGAGGTCTGCCGGATAATGAATGGAGACGCAGGCACGCACGGCGCCGTTGTAAAGCAATTTGGTCAGTTCCAGCGCCAGCGGGGAATATCTGTCCACATAGGCGTTCAGGCGTTCCCCGTTAGGGAATTCCAGTGTAAAGGCAATGTAGGCGGTGTGGCGGTAGCTTTCCGGGGCGGATTCCTCCAGGAACGGAGCCGCATAATGGCTGGACATGCTGATGGTTACCCTCACCGGAACGGGGGAAGAAGGGCGCTTTTTCTTCAATTCGGCCGGAAAAAGGGGGGAATAGCCTTCCCACGCCTCCCAGTCCAGCTGCCATTTTTTGGAGTCGTGGTCATACAGGAATACGGCCGCTCGCATCGTATTGTCGTCCATCAGCACGGGAATCTGGAGCAGGTCGCCGTTCTTGGAGCTCTTTCCCGGTTCATGGGGCAGGTAATCCTTGTAATGGGCGTATTTGGCCCAGTGCGCCATCTTCGGCCGCGTGGCGGCGGGGGAGATGACGTAGTTCAACCGTTCCTCGTCGGACCCAGCCATGCAGTACAGGGCCAGTTCATTCATGGCGGCGGTGATGTGTCTGGCTACGGATTCCGCTTCCCGGTCCTCCTCCCTGCGGTGCAGGAAAGCCGTCTGGTATTGTTCCGCCTTCTCTCTCAGGGCCTGCATCATGGCGTCATCCGCTTCCGTGGAGAAATCGGCCTCGTGATCCACGAATTTTTCCGAGATGTCCAGGATCTTGCCGCCTTCCGCCTCCAGGTCATTGCCGCGGAGGAACATGAATACGCCCAGGACGGCGAGAACCAGCCCGGAGACAAACAGCCACGCAGGCCAGGTGGTTTTGCGTTCCTCCCCGGCAGTTCCGCCGGAAGGGAGATTGTATTCGGGCAATTCTTCCGCCAGGGCGGAGGTTCCCGCCGTGGCGATGGCCGGGGCCTCCTCCTTCCGTTCCCTCCGCTTGCGGATCTTCGTGGTGTTCCGTTCCGGAGCGTGCGGGGTCTCGGCGAACCGGGGAAGGTCCCGTATATCCACCTTCTTTTGAGGTGAAGGAAGATATTCGGAAACCGGGGGACGGCTACGTTTTTCTTCTTCCTTTTCCGGTCCGGATGGCGTTGTCCCTGTCTCTCGCGTTGCTTCTGATACGGTTTCCGGCCGTTTTACGTCCCAGGTGGCTGTAACGATGGAATTGCAGACGGGGCACCTGACCTGGCAACCCAGACAGGAGAGCTTGACGGCGAACGGATTGCTGCATATGTTACAGCGGCAGGGGAGGCATTCTTCTTCTTTGTCCCGTTTCTCATCGTCTTGCGCGGCCGTAACGGGATTGCCGCAAATGGGGCATTTTACCTGTTGGCCCAGGAAGGAAGTCTTGACGGCAAAAAGATTGCCGCATGCCGGGCATGAGCAGGCGACCGTGTCCTCGGGAAGGGATGGCATGGGAAAGGTGCGTGTTACAGGTGGATGAATTCCGGAACCGGAATGGCGATGGGCTTGGGAGCGGGCAGCGTGATGCTCGTGTCCGCGTGGTCCGGGGCGACGGGATCGGAGGAAAGGGCCTGCGCTTCCGGCACGTTTTCATTCGTGCCCAGCAGTTCGAAGTTGCGGTTGGGCGGTCCCTGGTTCAGTTCCGTGTGGTAGGGATCGTCCCCCAGCAGGATGGGCTTGACGGGCAGGATGGGGGGCAGGGGAAGAATGCGGTTCTGCGCCGTGAAGGGGGAGGACGGCGCGGCGGGGTCTTCTCCGTGCAGGTCGCAGAAGGGCAGGCTGGAATCCCCCTTGCGGAGGTATTCGAACATGGTATGGCGGCGGTACTTCTTGTCCACCGGGTCGATGTCGTAGCAGCTGTGGGTGGCCCGCTTTCCGGTCGTCAGGCAGATTTCCACGCGCTCCACGCTGGGCGGGGGCTCCAGTTCTCCGGCGGGGAAGAGGCGTTCGGATTCCTTAAAGGCCGTCCCGAGGATGGAGGCGCAGGTGTCCGAGGAGAAGGCGCCGTTGTAGATGGGCTTTTTCCCTTCCAGGAAGCCGATCCAGATGCCGCAGGTCACCCGGTCGTCATAGCCGAACAGCCAGTTGTCCCCGAAGTCGTACGTGGTGCCGGTCTTGACGCCGCCCTTGAAATTTCCGGGCAGGCTGTCCGCCACCCTCTGGGCGGAACCGTTTTTCAGGGAGGAATGCAGGATGTTGTGAAGCTGGAAGGCCGTGGCCGTGGAGGCGGCCCCTTTCCGGACCTGGGCGTTGTTCCTGGTTTCAATGGCCTGGGTGGACTCCCAGATCAGGCGGCCCTCCTCGTCCTCTATCCTGTCCAGGTAGTAGATATTTTCCGGACGAGAGCCTCCGTTGGGAATGGCGGTGTAGGCCAGCGTCATTTCCGTCAGGGAGGCCGGTTCCGTTCCCACGAAAATCTTGGGGCGGTAAACCGGGTTTACCTCCGTGCTGCCCGCTTCCCGCACCGGTTTGCGGATGCCGAAGTCCGCCAGTTTCTTGATGAAGGGGGCCGTTCCCATGTCCATGCCCATGCGCAGGGAGGCGGCTATCTTGGAGGCGGCCAGGCCGCGGTGGGCGGTGATCATGCCTTCATAGCGGTTCCTGGAGCTTTCCGCCCCCCATTCTCCCAGAATCCCTTCCGAGCCGCCGATGCCGGTCAGGCGGTTGTCGATGGCGTCGTCCAGAATGCGGGTGACGGGGCTTTTGCCCGTGTCGAAGGCGGCGGCGTACAGGAAGGGCAGGATGGCCGTGCCGGTGGGGCGCGCTCCTTCCTTGATGACGTCGTACTGGCGGTTCGTGTGGTTGCGGCCTCCGTGGTAGGCGAGCACGGCGCCGGACTGGTTGTCCACCATCAGCACGGCTCCTTCCAGGTAGCGGGGCTTGCTGCCTGAGAAGCGGTCGTAGTCCGCGGCTTTCTGGTGGCTGTACCCCGGGCGTTTTTCAATGTTTTCCAGCGCCTGGGACAGGGCCTTCCCGGTAGCGTTCTGAAGTTTCTTGTCAATGGTGGTGTAAATCCTCAGGCCCGCGGCGTTGACGCGCTCCTCACCCAGATAGGCGGTGATTTCCGCGTAAATGCGGTCGTAAATGTGGGAGACTCCGCGTTTCAGGGGCTTGGGGTTGAGGCCCAGGTCCATGGAGGAAAGCCGCTGCGCTTCTTCTGGAGTGATGTACTTTTCCCTGGCCATGCGGTTGAGCACGTGGTTGCGCCATTTCAGGTTGCCCTCCTTGTTGTTGAGGGGGGACAGGCCGTTCGGGTTCTTGATCAGGGCGGCGATGGAGGCGGCCTCTCGCGTGGTCAGGTCCGCGGGTTCCTTGCCGAAGTACCCCAGGGAGGCGGACCGGATGCCGTAAAACCCGCTGCCGAAGTACACGCGGTTGATGTAAAACTCCAGCACTTGTTCCTTGCTGTACCGTTCCGTGATGCGCCGCGCCAGGGCTATTTCCACAAACTTGCGGCCAAAGCTTCCTTCGTTCCGCGCCTTGGCCCTGTTTTTCAGGTCGTAGGCGTTTCTGGCAAGCTGCTGGGTGATGGAGGAGGCTCCCTGGTTGGCCTCCCCGCTGTTGCTGGCGTATTCCTTGGCCGCTCTCAGAATCCCCAGGAAATCGTAGCCCGGATGTTCCCAGAAGCGCGAGTCCTCCTGGGCGACCAGGGCGTTGATCATGGCGGGGGAAATTTTATCCAGCGTCACATAACTGCGGTTTTCCACGTAAATGCGGCCTATTTCCTCCCCGTTCCGGTCAAAAATGATGCTCGGCTTCTCCACGTCGTTGATGCGTTCCAGGTCAAACTCCGCGGCCCAGTTGTCGTAGCGCTTCCAGGCGGCCATGAAGCCGAAGTACCCCACGGCGCCGCCGATCAGGGCCAGAACGAGGCACCAGGCGACGAATTTTTTGACAAAACCCCGGAAACGGTTCCGGGGCTTGGCCTTGGGATGCCGCCTTTTGTTTGCCTGGGCGTGTCTGCGCGGAGCCTGTGAATTTAATTCAGCCATGAATACGTAGCAGGGTCTGTCCTGAGGAAAAAACCGTTTAAAAAAGCTTACCGGATTCCGGTTTGTTTAGCAATACCATACACTGTTGGCAGGTGAAAAAGATGCGTGCCCGCGCCATTCTCCCGTCCGCGTCCGGATGGTCGCGGGCCTTTGCCGCGGCGGGACGGTGACAGGACCGCGGACGCACCTCCTTTTTGGGAAAAACTGTTTTCTGCACTTAAAGGAATTTCAACGGACGTACGGACTTGCGGCGTTCGGCCCGGATTGGGACTGAGACTGAGGGGCGGCGGACGATGGAAAGACGCTTCTACGCATCCTGCACGGTATTGAAGATATTGCCCGCCTTGGTCAGCCCGTGCTGCATGGTGTACAGGACGGCGTCCGCGGCTTTTGCCACCATGACGTCCAGAAGCTCCCGCTCCTCCGGGCGGAATTTTCCCAGGACATGCCCCGTCATTTCCCCCTTGCCGCGGGGCAGCCCGATGCCGAAGCGCAGCCGCGGGAATTCCTGCGTGCCCATGTGGGCGATCAGGGACTTGAGGCCGTTGTGGCCTCCCGCGGAGCCCTTCTCCCGGAGCTTGATGACGCCCAGCGGAAAATCCACCTCGTCATGAATGACGAATACGCTGCGCGGGTCCAGCTTGAAGAAGCGCATCATGGGCCCTACGCAAAGGCCGGATTCGTTCATGAACGTGGTCGGCTTCACCAGCAGTACGCCGGGGCCTGCCGCCAGTTCGCACTTGCGCTGTTTGTCCGTCTTGAACACGCATCCCCAGTGGGCCGCCAGGCGGTCCGCCACCATGAATCCGGCGTTGTGCCGGGTATCTTCATAAGTCTTGCCCGGATTGCCCAGGCCCACGATGATTTTGGGAGTAACGTCCACGGTGGGGAAAAACAGGAATGATGAACATGGCGGAACCCGTTCCGGGAACGCGCGCGGGACATCCTGCCCCCCTTGCGTCCGGCAATCAACCGTTCCGTGAGACAGCGCCGCCGCTTCTACCTCCCCGCCTTCTTCTTCTGGCGGCCCATCAGGAACCCCGTCAGCACGGATTCCAGGGAATCCCCGGTGCGGACCAGGCGGTAGTCCGCGTTGATGTCCGTGCAGATGTTTCTCGTCTCTTCCAGATAATTGGAGACGATGGTGCGGTACTCGTCCGCGATGAGGTCCGGTTCCGTAATCAGGGAGCCGCCCCCTTCCATGTCCACGAAGCGGATGGGGCGGTCGAAGTCGAAGTCTATTTCCAGCTGGTCCACCAGGTGGAACACGGCCACGTCGTGCTTGCGGAAGTGGAGGTGCCGCATGGCGTTTTTAAGTTCGGCCGTATCCGTGAACAGGTCTGAGAAAATCAGGATCAGGGCGCGGCGGCTCACGCGCTCCGCCAGTTCGTGCAGCGTCTCCGCCAGGACGGTCTCCCCGCGGGGATAGTGCGTGTCCATCTGGCTGATGAGCACGTTCAGGTGGGCGGGACGGCGGGAGGCGGGAATGTGCAGCGCGGCGCTGTCCTTCCCCTGCTGGGAAAAGCTCAGTCCCACGGCATCCCCCTGCCGGATGCCGATGTAGGCCAGGTTGGCGGCCAGCCTGCATGCGCGCATGTATTTGGACTCCACCTGTTCCGGGTGGTAGTTCATGGAGCCGGAAAGGTCCATGACGATGTAGGCGCGCAGGTTGGTGTCCGCCTCAAACTCCTTGATGTAATACCGGTCCGAGCGGGCGTAGGCCTTCCAGTCCAGGCGCCGGGTGTCGTCGCCCGCCACGTACTTGCGGTATTCCGCAAACTCCACGGAAGAGCCGCGGTTGGCGCTCCTGTGGCGTCCGGACACGTTCCCCGCCATGCTCTGGCGAGCCTCCAGCGGGAGGTTGCCCAGGCGGGAAAGCAGGTCGTGGTTCAGGTACTTCGTGGACATGAACAGTCGGGGAAGGGGGTGAATGCGTTCCGGCGCGTCAGACTTCCGCGGCCAGGCGGGCGACAGCCTTGCGCGGCGTGAGGCCCTGGGATTCCGCGGCGAAGTTCGTGACCACGCGGTGCATCAGCACGGGTTCCACAATGGCGTCGATATCCTCCTTGCGGACGATGTAGCTGCCCTGGAGGGCGGCGCGCGTCTTGGCGCCCAGGATCAGGAACTGCACGGCGCGCGGGCCTGCGCCCCAGGCGACGTACTGCTTCACCCATTCCGGGGAAGTCTCCAGGGAGGGGCGGGTGGAGCGCACCAGCTTCACGGCGTATTCGTAAATATGTTCCGGAACGGGCACGCGCCGCACCAGGTCCTGGTAAAAGATGATTTCATCTCCGGAGAGTATGTGCTTCAGCTCCTCGCTGCGGTTGCCCGTGGTTTCCCGGGCGATGCGCATTTCCTCGTCTTCCGTGGGGTAATCCACTTCAATCAGGAACATGAAGCGGTCGAGCTGGGCTTCCGGCAGGGGGTAGGTGCCTTCCTGCTCAATGGGGTTCTGGGTAGCGAGCACGAAGAAGGGGGGAAGCAGGGTGAAGGTGCGGCCCATCACGGTGACGCGGTACTCCTGCATGGCCTCCAGCAGGGCGGACTGGGTTTTGGCGGGGGCGCGGTTGATTTCGTCCGCCAGCACGATGTTGGCGAAAACGGGACCCTTGATAAACTCGAACTGGCGTTTTCCGCCCGCGGAATCGTCCTGGATGATGTCCGTGCCCGTGATGTCCGCGGGCATCAGGTCCGGGGTGAACTGGATGCGGTTGAAGCTGAGGTCCAGGGTCTTGGCCACGGAGCTGATCAGCAGGGTCTTTGCCAGGCCGGGCACGCCCATCAGGAGCGCGTGGCCCCGGGAAAACAGGGCGATGCTCAAAAGTTCCACGACGCGCTGCTGGCCGATGATGACCTTGCTCAATTCCGCAGAGAGTTCCTTGTAAATGGTGCCGAGACGGTCAATGGCGGCTACGTCGTCGGCGGGCAGGGAGGGGTTGGCTGGTTCCATATTGAGGATTCATAGCATTTTTTAGCGCGTTTTCCATCAAATAATTGCGTCGCGCGCATTTTCCCTGCTTGGAATGCGGGGGCAAACAGGGTAAGGAAGAGGCATGCCGAAAATCGCACTCATTCAACTGTCCGCAGACGCCCGGCCCGCCGTGAACAAGGAAAAAACGGAAGCCGCCATCCGGGAGGCCGCCGCGAACGGGGCGCAGATCATCTGCACCCAGGAACTCTTCACCACGGAATACTTCTGCAGAAGGGAGGAATGCGAATTGTTCGACCTGGCGGAACCGGTTCCCGGGGAACTGACGGCGGCGCATCAGAAGCTGGCGGCGGAACTGGGCGTGGTGATCGTGGCCTCCGGATTTGAAAAGCGCGCCACCGGCCTGTACCACAACACCGCCTGGGTGGTGGACGCGGACGGAACCTTCCTGGGCATCTACCGCAAAATGCACATCCCGCAGGACCCGGGATTCGAGGAAAAATTCTACTTCACGCCCGGAGATCTGGGCTACAAGGCGTTCGACACCAAATTCGGACGCATCGGCGTGCTCATCTGCTGGGACCAGTGGTATCCGGAAGCGGCGCGCCTCACCGCCATGCAGGGGGCGGAAATACTCTTTTACCCCACGGCCATCGGCTGGCTGCCGGAAGAAAAGCCCCTGCTGGGCTCACAGCAGCACTGCGCGTGGGAAACCGTCCAGCGCGGGCATGCCGTGGCGAACGGGTGCTACGTCTGCGCCGTCAACCGCGTGGGCACGGAAGGGGAAAGCGAATTCTGGGGCCAGTCCTTCGTGGCGGACTATTACGGCCGGATCGTCGCCAAGGCTCCCGTCAGTGATGAAACCATCCTGTACGCGGATCTGGACCTGGATGCTCTGGAAGACCACCGCCGCATCTGGCCCTTCTTCCGCGACCGCCGCATCGACTCCTACGGCGGAATCACGGAACGCTGGGGAAAATAGGATATTGAAAGTCCGTACTGAAAGTTTTTACCCTTTGCGGTCCGCTCCCCGCCCGGGCGCTTCCCTGAAGAAACGTTATCGGTTATGAAAAGGTTTCTTCATGTGTGCAAGGCTGTGGTGAACCGGTGCCGTGGAGGGAAATTGTGCCTGTTTCCCTGGGAATCATCAGGGTGTGCTTATTCGGAAACCGGAAACGTTGCGGACGGGAAACGCAGCCGGAATGGGTTCCCGGTTTTCTTTGCCGGATGGAGGAAGATTGCAGGGAAGTAATGGTTGACTGCCTTGCGGAAACGGTGGCTGAACGAGGATGCCGGATTACTGTCCGGGATCGGGGGGCTGTCCTGAACCTGTTCCGCATGCTCAACGAATGGTATGAACAAGGTCTGCCCCGGCGGGAAGATGGCGACGATGAAGAAAATGATCCGTGGGACGATGTGGAACCGGGCGTGTGGTGCTCCGTGGCGACCTGGCTGTATGAATTTGATTTTTACGGAAGGGCGGGGAGCTTGTCCAGTTTGCCGTGGAGGCCCGGCTGAATCCCGATGGTTCCTTCCGGGGAATTTATTCCCTGCGCCGTGACGCCTATGGAAATGAGGCCCGTTATTTTGGGGAAGAAAAAGATGTGGCTGAAAACAAATTGAATACGCTGGTTCCGGAATTGAAAAAGCTGGTGAACGCTCCTCCGAACGAATGCGAGTTCCTGGACTGGAAAGACGCGTTTCCGCAGGATGACGATTAACCTCAAGAAAACCGCTCCGGCACAGGAGAGGACGGTCCCGTTCCAGTGGACAAAAAAGGCTGCCGTACTCTTCAGTACGACAGCCCGGAAGTGGGGGAGAGGTGCAGGGAAAGCTTAGTCGCAAATGACGGCGATCTTGATGCCTTTCATCTGGACGTTGGTTTCCAGGGCCTCCGTGATTTCATCCAGCTTGAAGCGGTGGGAAATCAGCTTGGTCAGCGGCAGGCCGATTCCGTAGGCGCGCTTGAGGAAGTCAAACGTGGTTGGGTAATCCTGCGGGGAATACACCCAGGAGCCTACGGCGGTTACTTCCTTGTTGCAGAGGTCGAAATGATGGTTGATGACGCTTTCCCCGCCGTCCATGAAGAAGCCCACCTCGCACAGGCCGCCGCCGCGCTTCACGAACTTCCAGGCGTTGGCCCCGGCCTTGCCGACGCCCGTGCACTGGAACACGAAATCCGCCAGACGGCCGCCGTTGTCCGCCTTCACGGCGTCCAGCAGGGCGTTCAGGTCGGCGTAATGGGTAAAATTGTAAGTGCGGGAGGCGCCCATCTCCTTGGCCAGTTCCAGGCGGGAATCGTTGCCGTCCACGGCGATGATGGTTTCCATGCCCAGTGTGCGGAGCGTGGCGATCTGGAGCAGGCCGATGGGGCCGCAGCCCTGAACGAGCACCACGGAATTGAACTTGAGCAGCCCCGTGGACTTGGCGCGTTCCAGGGAGTGGACCACGACGGCGGCGGGCTCCACCAGGATGCGCTGGTCCAGGGTCATGTTGGAAACGTTGAAGAACGTGGAACCCTTGCGCACCACCATGTACTCCCCGAAGTAGCCGTTCAGGTGAACGTCGTCGTCAGGCATCAGGCCGTACACGCCCACGTTTTCGCACAGGTTGGTGCGGGCCGGGGTGTTCAGGCAGGCGTCGCAGGTGCCGCAGGGAATGATGCAGGTGACGATCTTGTCCCCCAGTTTCACGGGATTTCCCGCCGTATCCCTGGTGATGTTTTTCCCCATCGCGACGATTTCCCCGGTGCCTTCATGGCCGAGCACCACGGGGCAGAGGCCGAAGGGGTCGCGGTTGTACTCATGGCCGTCCGTACCGCAAACGCCGCAGGCTTCTACCTTGATCAGCATTTCGTCGTCGCCGATGGCGGGAATGGAGTATTCACGGATTTCAAATGTCTTGGGAGCTGTCAGAACAGCTACGCGAGCGGTTGGTTGCATAGTGTTCCTACATTAGCTTTTTGCCTTCGGCCTCTTCAAGTACAAATGAAACCGGGCGTAAATTAGTCTGACGGAATCAGGAGGGAGCGCGTCTTGAAGAGGCCGTTTTTCAGACGGAAACGGAGTAGGAAGCGTCCATAAAATCCCTCCTTCCCGGACGGAACCCGCCGGAATGACGACGGAATCCAAGGTTAAAAGATCAGCTGAAACCTAACTTCTCTGTCAAACCTCCCCGCGGTATTCTGGAGACGCCAGGGGTGAAGCGGGCGGTTTCACTCCACTTATCCGTTTTTCCCTTCTCTCCGGAAGAAGGAAATCTCTTTCCTGTAAATTCCGCCGCCATCGTTGGGGAGAAGGCGGACGGCTTCCGGAGCATCTTCGGAAAATCGCTCTGGAGAAAGAAAATGCCCCGTTTTGCGGGATTGGAGTCTTGGCTGGCATGCCGCCTCCGTATAGGGAAAACAGGGAAAAGGCATGGAAATGGTGGTTGAACAAAAAGCAACGGTCTTTCCGGGGGCGGTCCGTCAAATCCTCCGCGGCCGGGAATCCGGCATATCCCCTTGTCGTGAGTTTTACCGGAAGAGAGCCGGGAGCCGTGCCTAATACTGAATGAGTTTCTTTTTGTGGTATTCCTGCATTGAATCGGTAGCTTCCGCAGGCGCAGTCCAAAGGAGAATGGGGGGATGGTCGCCGTCAAAAAATGTCAGGGCACACGGTCCCATCCCGTCAATGTATTTCATCGGGCCATGGATGGCAAGTTACGGGTTGTAAAGCGTGTGCGTGCGTCTGGGAGACATCTGGAAGCGGATGGCGTTTTTCTGTTGGGGGCCGTTCATTTGGCTTGCCTGACGGAGGGAAGAAGTGCAAGCTGTGCGCGTTATGCTCGATATCCGTGTAATACGAGAAAATCCGGAGGAAGTGAAAGCGCGCCTGAAGCCCCGCAGCGGCGACGCGTGGAAACTTGTCGATGACGTTCTGGCGTGCGACGAAGCTCGCCGCAATGCAGAAACGGAAAAACAGACTTTGCAATCCGAGCGCAATGCCACCTCCAAGCAGATCGGCATGCTCAAAAAGAAGGGGGAGGACACCTCCTCCATGGAAGCGCGCGTGCGCGAAATCGGCGAACGCATCCGGGAACTGGACCTGGCGGCGGAGGAAAGTTCCGCCCAGCTCACCTCCCTGCTGATGAACATTCCCAACCTGCCGCACGCGGAATGCCCCGTGGGGGCGGATGAAACGGCCAATCCGGAAATCAAGGTGTGGGGTGAAAAGCCCGCCATTGACAACCCGAAGGACCATGTGGAACTGGCTGCCGGGCTGGGGATGATCTCTTTTGAGGACGGCACGCGCATTACGGGCTCCGGCTTTGTGGTGTACCGCGGCGCGGGCGCCCGTCTGGAACGCGCCCTGATCAACTTCCTGCTGAACACGCAGACGGTGGAGAACGGTTACCAGGAAGTGGGCGTCCCCTTCATCGTCAAGCGCGAGTGCATGGAAGGCACGGGCCAGCTTCCCAAGTTCGAGGAAGACATGTACGGGACGGAAGACCAGCAGATGTTCCTGATCCCCACGGCGGAAGTCCCCGTGACCAACCTGTACCGGGACACCATTCTCCAGGAGAGCGACCTGCCCGTTAAAATGGCCGCGTACACGCCCTGTTTCCGGCGGGAGGCGGGGAGCGCCGGACGCATCAACCGCGGCATGATCCGCATCCACCAGTTTGACAAGGTGGAGCTGGTGCAGATACTGAAACCGGAAGACTCCTTCCGGGAACTGGAAGTGCTCCGCAGCCACGCGGAATCCATTCTTCAGAAGCTGGGGCTGCACTACAGGGTGATTGAACTCTGCACGGGCGACCTCGGCTTTTCCTCCGCTAAAACGTACGACATTGAAGTATGGGCGCCCGGCCAGGGCCAGTATCTGGAAGTTTCCTCCTGTTCCTGCTTCACGGACTATCAGGCGCGCCGCATGCGCCTGCGCTACAAGGACGCGGACGGCAAAAACCAGTTCTGCCATACGCTGAACGGCTCGGGAACGGCTCTGCCGCGCCTGTATGTGGCCCTGCTGGAAACCTACCAGCAGCCGGACGGTTCCATCCGCATTCCGGAAGCGCTCGTGCCGTACTTCGGCGCGGACTGCATCCGTCCGGAACAACCCTGACGAATTTTCACTTCCACCCCCCTGAATCAAGCCCATGCCTGACGAGGGTCCCCTGGAACACTATCTGGCCGCCTCCCCCGGGCACGAACCGGAAAATCCGGCTCCGGCTGCGGGGCGGAAGCCGGGGCCGTGGAGGGAAAGGGGAATCATGTTGGGCCTGGGCTTCCTGCTGGGCTGCATCGGGGCGTATGCCCTGGTTTATACGGAAATGTCCGGCAGCATGGGGGTGCTGAAAAAATCGTTGTCGGAGGAAAGGGAATCCAATGTAGTCCTGCAGAAGGAACGCGAGCGCCTGCTGGAGTCTCTGGAGCAGGCGCGCATGGACGGCTTGCTGACGGAGCGCGCGCCCCTCTCCATGACGGGCAGCGGAATTCCGGCGCGGCAGCCGCAATCCGTCCCCCAGGCTCCCCCGCTGACGCCGTTGCCTTCCGGAAGCTTTTCGCCGGGAGTTTCACCTCCTCCCGGTTCCGTGGCGTCCCGGCTCGTCAATCCTGGTCCGGAAGACTGGAAGGAACGCTACCAGTATGCCGCCCTGAAATACAACCGCGTGGTGGAGGACTACAACAGGCTGAGAAAACTTTACATGGGTATGGTGGGAAAAAGCGGCGCGGACGGTGTTCTGGTGACCGGAGCCCAGTTTTACAAGGCCCTCCGGAAAAACACACGGGAGGAAATGCGCAAGCTGGACGAACGATACATGAAGGGTGGGCTGCGCGGCAGTGAACTCAGGGAACTGGAAAACAGCCGGGATGAAATGCGCCACCGCGACTGGTGGCTGAAAAAAATGGCACGACAGTTCAGGATTGAGTAGGAAGAAATTTTATCCGCATTCCTTCCTCAAGGCTGGGGAACTGAAGACCATGGTTCCTGAAAGGTTGCTTTCATGGCTTCCTCGGTTTCGCTACGTGATTCAACGAATTGGGAAATAGCTATGGAGCTTGGCGCTGTTAAACCGAGGATGGTTTCAAAAAGCAATTTACTGCCGCAATAGCATGTATTGCTGTGCATTTGTCTTTCTTCTTTCATGGGAGAGAATATCACAAGCAGGCGGCTTTGAAGTTGGAGGATACGTAGAAGGATAAATTTCTGCATTTCAGGAGAGGCGGGAATGGCCAGAACCTGTTTCTTCATATCGGTGGAACGCCCCGTAAGCTTTTTCAAGATGGGGAGGACATCCTTGTTGAAAGAATCCGCCGCGGCATCGGCGGAATCCTTGTCTGTGATGGAATTGTACCAGTCCTGCACCTTGCGAACGGGCGTTTCATAGGTTTTTACAAAGGTTTGCCACGCTTCCCTGTTTTGTTCATTGGAGAGCAAATCCTGGCCAGGCGGATCGTAGGAAAGGTTTTTTAATACTTCAGGATCTGCCTCTAATATTTCCGGTCCTATTCTGTTGATTTTGAAAATATCTCCGTAACATGCAGAGCAATACGTGAACAAGGCGTATATAAGTGCGATGGTTTTTATATTTTTCATATTTTAATTATTGATTGAAATGATTTATAGGAATCAACCGCCGTTCTCCAACATCAATCCCATTTGTATTGGCTGCTTGAATAATTTGTTCCAATGTAGCTCCTGTATAGCGTAAAATGGAGGAAACCAGAGATGCACAATTTGAACCGTAATCCTGCGATGTTGGAGTGATATTAGGATAATTGCAAGGAAGAGTTTTATATCTTTCTTTTTCATCATAAGCTTGAGAAAAATGAAGAACTTTTTGAAAATAGGCGTTATTTTTATTAATCTGAAAATCAGTAAAATTAGTGAAATTTTGCTTATGTTGATTTTTATACCAGTTTTCAACAGCTAATACATCAGCTTGGTCGTTCTTATGGTAAGACATATCAGTTAAACATTCATCATATTTATCAAGAACTCCAGCTTTTTTATATGGTTTAGAAAGCGGTTCAATTATTTTTGTATATACTACGGCTCCAAGAACAAAATTTATTTTAGTTCTTTTCCTATATTTGATTTCGTCTCCTGCATCACCTCCAATAGTAATAATTTTCATTCTTGGAATAGCTGTGCAATTGGCAAGTCCAGGATTTGGCAGATTGAATTTTTCCGGATCGTCGGGGATAAAAAGAAGAAAGTGATGGTTTGCTATGGGCAGACCCTGACAAGGGCGAATAGCCCAGTAAATTTCTCCTAAACGGTTGGGAACGCCTTCGTAATAAAAGATTTTATCACCAATGGTGACACGAATTAGTTCCGCTTCCGTCGGAGTATAGGTGATGCATGGACCTTTGCCGATAGGTTTCCAGGCGCCGTTGTTGGGTTGAAAAGTATGGTTGCGCGCCAGAATGACTCCATTAAATCTTTGCGGACATTTGGAGTAAGTTTGGGCTTCCCATTTGATGGATACGTCTCCGGAATTTTCGGAAGGACCTTTTGCCAGATAGACTTTATTGATGGCAAGCCGGAGTTCTGTTTTTTTCTCCAGGAAGAGGTGGCTTTTACGGTATGGGATAGTTTTTTCTCCAATACAAACGTCCACCACAATGGGGGAGACTACAAGACTGATGCCGTCTAGGTCACTTGTGCCCGGCTTGGGATTGTAATAGGTTTGTGAATATTTGATTTGGAAATTGTAAGAACCCGCTTTTAAGATATGCGGGCAATCCCGGCGCCCTTTGGAAATGTCATGTCCTTTTCCGTGTTCTTTTAACCAGTCTGTTTTTTCTCCGTCCCCTGTGGTATAGGCAATGTCGCACCCGTCGTCGGAAACCAATGAAAGCCAAGCAACAGTAGTAGGTTGGGTAATACGTTCATCCTTAAAATCCTTGAGAGAAATTTTCCCGTTATAAGGAATAGTAAAGGGAGATTTGGGATCAGTGACTTTCGTTGTATTTGGAATTTTCAATTCTCCGGCACAGCATTGTTTTAATTTATCCGCAAGCTGAGAGAGATCGTTAACTACTTCGACAGGGGCTAGAGTCTGTTCCAGCGTCGTTTTTCCTTCATAAACCTGCTGGCCTTTTGCGTGAAATGAGATGAATGCCATGATGCAGGAGAATAAAAGCAAAAGCGGAATTTGAGATAAATGTTGGGAAGTAAGTAGTTGATTCATAGAGGAGTTATATGGGTTTATTGATTTGTTGGTTTATTTTCTACGCTTTTTTTTCTTGGAAGGGGGAGTAGTCCACTTTTGAATTAAAGAACGGGCGTCTTCCATGCCGCGTATAGGCGGTATGAATGACGCCGCCCATTGGGCTTTTTGAGGTTCCTTCAGGCGTATGTAAAGATTGGCAAGGCGGTATCCACAACGAGCCATCAGGTAATGGTCTTCTTTTCCATGCTGAAGAGTTCTTATAAACAACAGTGAAGCCAGTTTTTTTTGCCGGGTGTTCCCTTTTTCCATAGAGATAGCCGCGGTTTCCCAAATTTTTAAAATTCGCGTCCGCAGGCTTGATGGGCAGCCATCTTCCATTTCCAGTTCTATCAGGGCGCAAAGCGATAGAGCTTCCAGATCAATAGGCGCGTAACGGAAAGAATAGGTCCGGAGAAAGGCATTTTCCAGAAATCCCGTAAGACAGGAGCTCCATTGTCGTGATTTCATGTTCCTATGCTGCATCAAAGCTGTCAATTCATGAAGTCTGGCGCACACGTCCCCGGGCGTTTGTCCCAGGGCATTACGCTGGACGAAAAGAGAGACGCCTTCGTCGAAAGTTAGCCCTGGATATTCCCTGACGAAGTGATGTATTCTCGGATTTTTTTCATAAAAAGGAAAGGAAGAGAGTGATCTCCGGAAGACCAGTTTTTTTTCAGACAGAGGTTCGGGTTTCAGATAAAAGGGCAGGATGAGTGTTTGAGTTTTCTGCGCCGATTCCGAGGGGTGAGCTCCTGATGCTTGATTAAAAGGAGCCTGTAACAGGAGAACAAATCCCGTTAAAAAAGTAGCAGAGGGCATATGGAACAGCGAATACATGGACAATCCATCTATTTATGAGTAATAAAAGATATAAATAAATGAAAATGTCACGAAATCAATTTCATTTATTTTTTATTCCTCATTAACTTAAGAATATTAAGCTAATAAAGGAATAGCAATCAGCACAATTCCGCAGCGATGGCGTCCACCAGGAGGCGGCCGCGGCCTTTCAGGATGAGGCATTGTTCCGCGGAGACGTCCGCCAGTTCCAGAGAACGGTAACGTTCCAGCAGGGGCAGGGCTTCCGGCAGGAGGTATTTCAGGGGAAGCCCTTCGTCCGTGCGGAGCATGAGGGCGATGCGCTCCAGGCGGTAGTCTTCCGCAGTGACGGGTTCCCATTCGGATTCCGGCAGGCCGTTTTCCAGCGTGGTGCGGATGTAGGTTTCCGTATTCCGCGTGTTGGAGTAGCGCACGCCGTCGATGGTGCTGACCGCGCCGGGGCCGATGCCTACATAGTCCTCCCCCTTCCAGTAGGCCATGTTGTGCGGAGACCGCGCGCCTTCCCTGGCGTAGTTGGAGGTTTCGTAATGCCGCATTCCCGCGGCTTCCAGAATGTTTTCCGCCAGTTCAAAGTAGGCTGCGTCCTCGTCCGGGTCCTGGATTTTTTCTCCGCGGGACAGGCTGCGGAAGAATTCCGTGTCTTCCTCATAGGTGAGGTTGTAGGCGGAGATGTGGTCCGTTCCGGCGCGGACGGCTTCCCTCAGCGTGTTTTCCCAGACGGAGAGGCTTTGCCCCGGAATGGCGAACATGAGGTCCATGTTGACGTGGGGCATTCCGGCGTTGTGGAGCATCTCCACGGAGCGGAGGGCCTGTTCCGGCGTATGTTCCCGGCCCAGCAGGCGCAGGATGCGGGCGTCCAGGGATTGGACGCCCAGGGAAACGCGGTTCATGCCCAGGCTGCGCCAGAAGCGGACTTTTTTTTCCGTAAAGGTAGCCGGATTGGCTTCAAAGGAGAATTCGTCCAGGCTGTCCACGGGGATCAGCCTGTCCAGGGATTCCATGAGGTTCCCCAGATGCGTGTCCGACAGCATGGAGGGCGTCCCTCCTCCGAAGTAGAGCGTGGAAGTCTCGCCGCCGCGGCTGGCCGACAGAGCCGCGGCGCGGAATTCCGCCTCCCGCGCCAGCGCACGGATGAAGAGCTTCATGTCTGTGGAAGCCGGCGTGTGCTTGAAAAACGCACAGTACGGGCAAATGCGGTGGCAGAAGGGAATGTGGACGTAGAGATGCACGGGGCGGAGAACTCAGCGTCTCCGGCGGCGGCCGGAAGATTCCTTTCCTTCCCCCTTATTGTTGGAGAGGTTCAGGATGTTTTCGGAAGCCTTTTTCATTTCCCCTTTGATGCGGGATTTCTCCGAACCGTCAACCAGGGACATGTAGTTTTTGGTCAGGGCGCTGTAGAAGGGGTGGATTTTCGTTTCCTTCTTGTTCTTGGGCTTGTACTTGAAGCCGTCCGGGCACGTGTCCAGCATTTCCTTCATCCAGGGGATCAGCTCGTCCTTGGGAAGCACCATGCATAGGGCGTCCAGGGAGAAGGACATGTCCTGCTGGTCCACGTCTTTCGGCGCGGCCAGCGCGTTGCTGTCGTCCCGGTAGAAATTGACCGCCTTTTTGAAGCCGCGGTCCACCGTTCTCTTAAGCCGGTCGGTTCCCTGCGCCTTGGCGTAGGCGATCTGGTAGGCAGCCTTCGGTTCCGGATAGGAGTTGTCCTTGGATTCGGATTTGAGCCAGGACATGAGTTCCGCCCACTGGAAGGTCTTGTATTCGTTGTCCTGTTTCAGGGCGTTTTCCAGAATCACGGAGCAGAGCACGTTGACGTATTCCTTGGTGTGATTGGCCAGGATGTCCTTGCCCTTTTTGTCGCCGCGGCCCACGGAGGAAACGTATTTGCGCGTTTTCCAGAGTTTTCTGATCCCCATGCCGTCCGGCAGGGCTTCACGCACTTCCTCCACCATTTTTCTGGCGCCCATGAGGTCCTGCGGCTCCGTCTGGAACAGCGTGTACCAGGCTTCCGTATAGAACGGATTATCCTTGATGATGGTCCTCATGGCTGTCTTGGTAAATTCCTGCGGAAGCGTGTTGGACGCAATCTCTCCGGAAGATTCCGCGGAGGAGTTTCCTCCCGCCAGCTTGTAAACGTTCATGGCGAAGCGGCTGCCGATGAATTTTTCATAGTCGAGGTTCATGGACAGGGCCAGGCCGGACTGGTATTCGGCGTTGCCCGTGCGCGCTGCCTTGGAGTCCCGCAGGTACCAGAAGCCCGTGGTGGCCTTGAGGGTGTCCACGCTCTGGCCTACGCTCAGCCAGCATCCGTTGCCGCCGAAGTTGGTGGTCATCAGGTTGCCGTGGCCCGGCTGGCCCGCCGGAGCGGCAGGGATGCCGCGCGCGATCTGGGAATTGCGGGAAATGAGGGACATCGTGCCGCAAACGCCGCCTTCATGCAGCTTGCGTTCGTTGGATTCACGGGACCATTCGGGGTCCGGGTCAAAGCTGAACAGGATGGGCGGCTCCTTATCGTCGTCCATGCGGTAGGGACCGTACAGCCACAGGCGCGTCGGGCCGCGCTGGCCCATGTAGCGTTCCCATACGCTGTCGCATTCCCGCAGGGGCCGCGTTTCGGAAAGAGCCATCATGGCCGGCCAGGGCGTCCCTTCCAGGGAAACCCCGGTCCATTCCACCCGTTTGCGGTCCACGTCCCGAAGCTTGCTGCAGTTTTCGTACTTGTCCACCAGGTAGGTGAAGAATTCCACGGGGGTGGGGAACGGATCGCGCTTGCGCCTCAGCTGGTTGTGGCGGTACATGTATTCGTGGAGGAATGAGGCGATGTTGCCCTGGGTAATGCCTTCGTCCCCGATTTCCGAGACCGTGTTGTATTTGTTGATCCAGGCCTGCTTGGTCGTTATTTTCTTGTTGTCCAGGTAAGTCTCCACCTTCTTGTAGAGTTCCTCGTCCACCACGCGCGGGGAGGAACCGTACCAGTTGACGGGAGGCTTGCCCGCGCAGTACAGGTCCGCGGGGGAGGTCATGATGCCGGAGTTCTTGAATTCCCTGAGCTTGCCCAGGGCGTCAATATAACGGCCCTGCTGGGTGAGATCGAAGGCGCCCATGCCGAATTCACGGCGTCCCACGGCGAAGGCCAGGACGAGCTGGTTGTACTTTTCCGTCATTTCCAGCCCCAGTTCATCCACCATGATGGCGACGTTCGTAGCGACACTGGGGTCCGGCGGGTAGAACATCGCAAAGACTTCACGGTTGGTCTTCGTGTTCTTCAGCCATTTTTCAAATTCGGGAGAAAAGGAGCCGCCGCGCTTTTTCACGTAATCGCGCACGTAGGCTTCCGCATAGTAGGGATATTTATCCAGAAGCTTTTCCGTGAATTTCCCTTTGGATGCCAGGGCCTCTTCCCGGATTGCCTTTTCCATGGCGATGACTTCCGGGGAGGGGGAGAGGTCCGGGGCCGGCTCTTCAGGTTCCGGCTCCGGTTCCGGCGCCACGACGATGGGCTCGGGTTCCGGCTCTGGCTCCACAATGACCGGTTCCGGCTTGGGAGCCTCGGGCTTGGGTTTGGGCTTGGGCGCCGCCACCACGGGCGTTTCAATCTTCGGGGCGAGGGGCGCCTCCTTGTCCTTGAGAATCTG
This sequence comes from Akkermansia biwaensis, assembly GCF_026072915.1. Lineage (NCBI taxonomy): Bacteria > Pseudomonadati > Verrucomicrobiota > Verrucomicrobiia > Verrucomicrobiales > Akkermansiaceae > Akkermansia > Akkermansia biwaensis. Next base: position 3,020,170 of record NZ_AP025943.1, on the reverse strand, counting down.
GTATCCCAGGAATCCAAACAGGGCCAGCATCCCGGTGACGATGACCGTGATGACGGGGAAGCCGCCGGATTTCTTCAATTTGGGCAGCGGGGCCCTGGGAACGGCTGTTCCGGCTATGGGCTTGCGGATTTGCGGCTGCGTTTTTTTGGCCGGGCGCAGGGCCTGGGCGTGTGCAACCGCCGCCACGGGAGGCTGTTCCTGAGCCGGAATCGCCGGATAAACGAAGAAGACGGTGCCGAACCCCCGCAGTTTTCCCTGGGCGTCCACGGAACAGCGGGCTTCAAAGGCTTCCCGCGCCTGGTCGAATTGCGCCTGGTTTTCCGGGGAAACGGTCAGGTTGCCGCTGACCATGTCGCGCGTGGCGAGGCCCTGGGGGCAGAACTCGCGTATCAATACCGTTTGCCCTTCCGGGGACAGAGCCTGGTACACGTAGTAGTCCGGCCCGTTTTCCAGAACGGCCGTAATTTTATAACCGCCTGCGTTGAAATGGGGCGGCAAAGGGGAAATTTGCTGGTTTGTCATGATTAAGGGGTAGAAAAATCAAAGCCTTATATATTAAATAAAGTACACCCCCCGTTTGTCAATGCCGGAATGCGGAAGTTACACTCATCCTGTGTCTTAAAAAACTTCCGGCACCCGGCGGAAAATGAAGAAAGGGAAGGGGGACCCTTCCCGTCATAACTGTACGGGCCCTGCCACTGGTTTGTCTGCCGGAGGGCGGAGCAGGAACGGTCAGCGGATGGTTACCTTGGTGCCGAGAGGCGTGTTTTCAAAGAAGGTCTTGGCCATGTCTGCGGGCAGCCGCACGCACCCGTGGCTGACCGGGTACCCGGTCACGAAGCCCACGTGCATGCCGTACCCTCCCGTGATGCGCATCCAGTAAGGCATGGGCGCCGGGTCAAAGTAGGTGCCCGCGGGCGTGGAGCCGGCTCTGGCATTGTAGTCACTGTTTACGACGGCTCCCGTCGCCCGGCTGCGCAGCACCCCGTAGGTGCCGGATTTGTAGTTGGCGTCCTTCTGGATGATCTTGTAGGTCCCCTTGGGGGTGCCGTACCCTTCCTTGCCGGAGGACATGGGGGAAATGCCTACCAGGGTGGCTCCCACGTAATAGAAGACTTTCTGCTGCTTGAGGTCAATGATGATGTGGGGTTCGCCCTGGATGCCGGCGGGCTTGTCCCAGTAGCCCTGGCCCAGCCGTGCCTCCGGCGGGATTTCCGTATTGACGCCCGCCGTGGAGCCGACGCCTGCCAGATAAGCGTCCTTTTGCCCGTTGCCGCGTACTTTGTCCGCGATTTTATCAAAAAGGGGCGGTCTGTTGTACTGAGTGCAGGAGGCGAGGATGATACCGAAGGATGCTAGTGCCAGTATGCCGGGTTTCATGGGAACAGGAAATTGACAGGCAGGTTATGGGCCCTGTCCGCTCTTTTGTCAAGATTTGCATCCTGTTATCCGTTGCTTATTGCGGGCGGATTTGATATACACGCCCCAATCACTTCACCATACTCCGCCATGAACGAGCCATACGACCTTCTGAAAAGCATCCTTCTTGAAAAATCCGTGCGCACGGGCACCTTCACTCTGGCATCCGGCAAGGTGTCCGACCTGTATGTGGACTGCCGCATGACCGCCCTGGACCCCGTGGGCGCCACGCTGGTGGGTTCCCTGGGCTGGAAGCTTGTCCGGGAGGAGATTCTCCCCCGCTTTCCGGAAATTGCGGCGATCGGCGGCATGACCATGGGGGCGGATCCCATTTCCCTGGCCGTGGGAATGACCAGCGCGCTGGAGGGGGCCGACAAAAAGCTCCAGGTGTTCACCGTGCGCAAGGAACCGAAGGACCACGGACGCGGCCGCCGCATCGAAGGGAATTTCCAGGCGGGAGATACGGTTCTTGTCGTGGACGACGTGATCACCACCGGGGGCTCTACACTGAAGGCCATTGACGCCATTGAGGCGGAAGGCGGCAAAGTGGCTGCCGCGCTGGTGTTGATGGACCGGGAGGAAGGCGGCCGCCAGGCGATCGAAGCGCGCGGCATTCCCGTGTACGCCCTGTTTACCAGATCTTCCCTGCTGGGCAAGTAAGCCTGCGCCTGCCATGCTTCCCGTCCTGATCGGCATCGACGGCCCTGATCTGAACGCGGGTGAAGAAGCGGCCATCCGCCGGTTCCAGCCCGCGGGCTTCGTCCTCTTTTCCCGGAATGTGGAATCCGTGGAGCAGGTCAGGCGCCTGGCGGCAAGGCTGAGGGAATTGAGCGTCCACCATCCCGTCATCGCCGTGGACCAGGAAGGGGGCAGGGTGGTGCGGACGGCCGCTCTCGGTCTGAACCTGCCTTCCCCTTCTTCCCTGGTGCGGAACGGTGATTTTTCCGGCGTGGTGGAGCTGGCTTCCGTGACGGCGCTGGCCCTCCGTTGCCTGGGCGTGAACATGAACTTTGCCCCGGTGCTGGACATCTGCCACGATCCAGGGGCCGCCAACGCCCTCCCCGGACGCTGCTGGGGAAACAATGCCCAGGACGTGATTTCCTACGCCGGGGTGTATTCCTCCAACCTCCGCAGGGGCGGCATCCAAAGCTGCGGGAAGCACTTCCCCGGAATGGGCCGCGCCCAGGCGGACCCCCATTTCAGCCTTCCGGTAGTTGACCTGGATGAACGCGAGCTGTTCGAGACGGACATGCTGCCCTTTCTGTCCCTTTGTCCGGAACTTCCCGGCATCATGTCCGCCCATATCATGCTCCCCCGGATTGACGCGGAGCTTCCCGCCACCCTGTCCCGCCGGGTAATCGGCGGAATGCTCAGGGAGCGCCTCGGCTTTCGGGGGGTGGTGTTTACGGACGACCTGTGCATGGGGGCCATTGCCGGCCAGTATGCCCCGGATGAAGCCGCTTTTTTATCCCTGAAGGCCGGCTGCGACCTGCCCCTGGTCTGCCATGATCCGCTTCCGTGGCTGGAACCCCTGGCTGCGCGCCTGGACAAACTTGATCCTTATGAAAGGGAGGACTCTTTCAAACGCGTGGAGGCATTGAGCGATTCCCTGTGTTTTCCCCTGTCGGAGGCCTCCTTGTGGATCAAGTGCCTGCACCGTGCGGAACGCCTCTGCCTGTCTGCGGGAGAGGGGGGGGAGCAGCCTCTTCCTTCCTCCCCGGTGCAGCAGTATTAGAAAGAACGGCATCCGGAGGCGGCGTCCCGTGTTTTTTCGTTGGCACGATAAAAAGAGGATACCCGCCTGCGGGATGCCTCCCCCGTTTTATGGAAGGGAGCGGATTCCGGACGGGAAAGTTCCCTGAGGAACGTAAGCCCGGAGAGTGGAAGGCGCCCGGTTTGCGCCCTTCCTTTCCTGTGCCGGAAGAGGGGAAAGTGCTTGCTTTTTTCCTGTTCGTCATGATCATGACGGTTCACCATTTTTTTAACCTGCATAATACACATTTGTTGACATGAGCGTGATTCCCAATGTTCTGGCGGAGCGGTACGCCTCCCCGGCGATGAAATCTATCTGGTCCGCCGAAGGGCGCATCGTTCTGGAACGCGAATTCTGGATTGCCGTGATGAAGGCCCAGAAAGACCTTGGGCTGGATATTCCGGACGGCGTGATTGAAGCCTATGAACGGGTGAAGGACCAGGTGAACCTGGCTTCCATCGACGCCCGCGAACGCGTCACCCGCCACGATGTGAAGGCGCGCATCGAGGAATTCTGCGACCTGGCCGGATGCGAGCACATCCACAAGGGAATGACCTCCCGCGACCTGACGGAAAACGTGGAGCAGCTCCAGGTATGGAAGTCCATGCAGATCATCCGTGACAAGGCCGTGGCCGTGCTGAACCGCATGAGCGCGCTTTCCGAACAGTGGAAGCGCGTGACCCTGGCCGGACGCACGCACAACGTGGCCGCGCAGACCACCACCATGGGCAAGCGCGTGGCCATGTTCGGGGAGGATATCGTTCACGGCCTGGGTTCCTGGATTTCCATCATGGACCGCTACAGCGTCCGCGGCCTGAAAGGCGCCGTGGGCACCCAGCTTGACCAGCTCTCCCTTTTCGGGAAGGATGCCTCGCGCGTGCTGGAGCTGGAGGACCGGGTGTGCGCCCATCTGGGCATTCCCGCCAAATGGATGAACGTAGGGCAGGTATATCCCCGCTCCCTTGACTTTTCCGTGGTTTCCGGCCTGGTGGAGCTGACCTCCGGCTGTTCCTCCTTCGCCAAGACCCTACGCCTGATGGCCGGCCATGAACTGGCTACGGAAGGCTTCGCCAAGGGACAGACGGGCTCCAGCGCCATGCCCCACAAGATGAACGCTCGCTCCTGCGAACGCGTCAACGGGTTCCACGTCATCCTGAAGGGCTACCTGATGATGATCTCCGGCCTGGCGGGCGACCAGTGGAACGAAGGGGACGTGTCCTGCTCCGTGGTGCGCCGCGTCGTGATGCCGGACTCCTTCTATGCCGCGGACGGCCTGTTTGAAACCTTCCTGACCGTTCTGAACCAGATGGGCGTCTATGAAGCCGTGGTGGCCGCGGAGCTGCGCCGCTACCTGCCTTTCCTGATGACCACCACCATCCTGATGGAAGCTGTCAAGCGCGGCATCGGCCGCGAGACCGCCCATGAGGTCATCAAGGAACATGCCGTGGCCGTCTCCAACGACCTGCGCGCCGGAAAGATTTCGGAAAACAACCTGCTGGACCGCCTGGCGGAAGACGGCCGCCTGGGCATTGACCGGGCCGCCCTCCAGGAAATCTTTGACGCCAATTCCGCCGCCACCGGTATGGCGGACGCCCAGGTGGAAGCGTTCCAGGGCATGGTGGCGGACCTGGTGGACAGGTTCCCCTCCGGTGCGGGTTACACGCCGGGAGACATTCTTTAAGAGAGAGCCGCCGGCGGTTAACTGTTGACGGAGAGCAGGCTCTCCATGCGGGGCGGGACCGGAAGGCTCCCGCTCCCTTTTTTGCCGGCATGGGCGCGGCATGGCGGATGAGACGGAAATCCGGCACGGCACCCCCTCCGCTTCAGGGTGGGGGTGCCCGGAACGCCCGGCCTCCGATGCCGAATACATACATTGTTTTTCAATATCTTTGCGTCAGGAGAGCTTGACGAATCTGGAGGATGCCAGTAATCTGGAGGCCAGTAAACGGGCGCGCCACTTTTCTCGCGCTTTTGCAAATAAACCCTCCTGTAAACAATTTTCAATATGGAAAACCAGCAGCTCAACCTTTTGGACCGTGTATATACCGTTCTCAGAAAGAGAGGGGAAGAGACGGAATGGATCACCTCCGCGGACAATCATGAAATCAGAACGGGCATCGCGTTCGTTCCCTGTGACACGTTCACGCCCGTGAGCCTTCTGTACACGATGATGGAACACCCGGAAACGCTGGTCATTGACGTTCTCTTCGCCGCCAAGGTTCCCGAAAGCCGCCGGGTGGAAGTCAGCATCATCCTGAGCGAACTGAATGCGGACCAGACCGCCGGCGCCTTCCAGCTGGACCCCAACAGCGGATACGTTTATTACCGCCAGTCCTTTGTGCTGGAGGGAATGGACCTCAGCGAAGCCCAGTTCGCCCAGTTGATGAAGAACATTGAAACCGTGGCTGTGGAAACGGCGGAAGCCTATTCCCACATCATGGAAACGGAATATCCCAAGTAAAGGCGTCGGCTTCCCTCCCGCAGTGCTGTTCATGAGCGAAGCCCCCCAAAAAAAGGGAACATGGTGGTCCATAGGCGTCGGCCTGGGGATCACTGTCCTTTTGATAGGGACGGCCATCGTGACGGAGCCGGAAACTCCGGAATCCGCGGACGGCGGCGGGGAAACGGCGCAGCGCACCCTTCTTCCCCTGCAATTGCAGGACAATTCCTTTGAAATCACGGCGCGCGGCATGGTGCAGGCCGCCCACCTCACAATGCTCTCCCCCGGCGTTTCCGGCAAGGTGGACAAGGTGCATTCCCTGTTCAGTCCCGGAGAAATCATCCTGAAAGGGACTCCCCTGGTGGAGCTGGAAAAATTTGAATACCGCGCCAGGCTGGCCAAGGCGCAGGCGGAACTGGAACAGGCGCGCCTGGACGTGTCCACGGAACAGGCGGAGGCATTGAAAGCCGTCAAAAAAACGTACAGTTCCGTCTCCAAAAGCGGCCGGGACTCCGAGCTGGTCCTCCGCGTGCCGCAGAGGCGCGCCGTGAATGCCCGGCTGAACGCCGCGGAGGCGTATGTGGAGGAATCGGAACAGGCCCTGCGGGATACGGTTCTCCACGCTCCTTATACGTGCCAGGTGGTGGAATGCTCCGTGGGGCTGGGTTCACGCGTGGTGGCCGGCCAGACGGTGGGGAAAATCATCCCGCTTCAGGAGCGGATGATCCGCATTCCCGTGCCTCTGGAAGAATTTTCCGCCCTTCCCAGGGACGAACAGGGCAGGGTGAGGGTGCCCCTGACGGCCTCCTGCACGCTGAAAAACGGGAAGCTTCTGCAATGGCGCGGCCGCGTCACGGCAGTGGATTCCGCCCTGGACCCTGCCGGAAATTCCGCCATCCTGATCGCCGCCCTGGACCCGAATGAATCCCACGTGGCGGAATGGCAGGCCGCCCCTGTCAATATGGCCCTTCAAGTGAACATTAACGTGCAGGTTCCCGCTTCCGCGTGGATTCCTTCCGCTGCCCTCAAGAATGGAAGCTCCATTCAGGTAAGGACCCCGACAGGAATGCAGGAGCGCAAGGTGCAGTTGGTGGTGTTGAAAGACGGCAAAGCCCTAGTGACCGTTCCGGAATTTCAGGACGGAGACGTCCTGCTTCTTTAATTGGAAAACTATATATTCAACTTCGCTATAAAAATCTAAAAACGCTTCGCGTTCAGGGTTCGGCGGCCCATGCGTTAGTCTCTGTCCGTCTTCATGTCGAACACCAGCACTTCAAAGGGCTGAAGCTCCAGAGAAACCGACTTGCCCTGTTCCAGTTTTAGTGTTTTAACGCGCTGGTCCGGATAGGAGGCCTTCATGGAGAAAACGGGGGGCGTTCCCTTCACCGGTTCAAAGACGGTAGCGGCGTCCAGGACGATCGTTCGCGGCTGGTCGTCCGGATTACGGAGGGCCAGCGTACATCCTCGCGGACTCCAGGCCGCATAGCCGTAGGGTTCCAATTGATTCGGATTGCCGCCCACCCAGTGCACATCGGCCAGGATGTCCTGGAAGCGCCGCGCCCAGCGTGCTCCGTCCGCGATGTCGTCCCACGCTTTTTTGTCCATCATGGACGGCGTGAGGTAAAGCTCCTGAAGATTGGCTCCGGAGCCGAAATAAATGCGGGCGTCGTTCTTCAGGTCCCTGTTGTCCTGCTTGCCGTCTTCTCCCTTGCTGACGCGCGCCGCCTGGAACTTAGTACCCAGCACCATGCCGTGGTGCATGATGGAGTTCAGGGGATAAAGGGGACCGGGCTTGACAATGACGTTGTAGCAGGCCCCGTCGCGGAACGTGATCCACTGCTCGCGGTCATTTCCCTTCCCGGTCCAGCCCACATCCGCCGTGCCGTTGCGCCAGGTGGAATCCACATGGTTGAGCCAGAAGGGGGAGGGCCAGGTGCCTACCGTCGTGTTGATGAACAGGCGGGGATTCTCCCGGCGCAGTTCGCTGGCGATGGAAAGAAGGGCCATGAAGTGGGGGCTGATGCCGTCTCCGGCCTTGTCCCATTTGAAGTAGGTCACCTTGTCCTTTTTCATCAGGTCGGAACAGCGTTTTTTGAACCATTCGTAATACTTGGGGCAGGAAAGGTCGAATCCCGCGGCGTCCTCGGGCAGGATGCCCTTGTCCTTGGCGTGCTGCACCCTCTTTTCCGGGCCGAAATACCCTCCCAGCGGAGAAATCCAGATGCCGAAGCTGGAAGGAATCCTGCCCACCGCCTTGACTACGGGGCCGAATCCGTGCGGGAATTTTTTGGTGGATGGCTGCCAGAGGTCTTCGTTGACGTCATCCCACCCGTCATCCAGCACAAAGCCGTCCAGTTTGACATGGCGCGCTCCCAGCTCCTTCCCGTATTCTCCGGCTGTCTTGACCAGCGTTTTCTCCGTGGGGTCCAGGCCGTCGTCATACCAGCCGTTGTAATGCAGGAACTGGTGGTAGGGCGCCGCCCGTTCCCGCTCCAGATAATAAAGGAAGCCGCGGCGCAACTGGTTTTCCGGCCATACGCCCAGCACCGTGGTAAATGTCTGGACGCTTCCGCTGCCCATGGGAAGGTTGCAGTCAAACCCGACGGTCCCCGTTCCTCCTCCGGCCTGAGCCCTGGCTACGGGAAGTTCAATTCCGGCAAACGTGCCTTCCCTCTCGCTGACCAGGGGGCTGCCCGGCACGGAACCTTTCACGGCCAGGGTGGGATCCTTCAAATCAATCAGTTGGATTTTCTTCAAATCCACATCCTTGGACGCTTCAATCCTGTAGGTTTCCTTGACGTAGGAGGAACCCTCCCTCAATTCCGCTTTCCAATGGACCGTCACCCCGCTCTTTTTATCCCTGAAAATGGCGGAAACCACAGCTCCTTCCTGCCGTTCCCCCAGCCGGGGACTGGCGGCGCTCCCTTTCAGGGCGCTTATGGAGGGAGCCCCCTCCATCACAAACCGGGAGGAGGGGAGATTGTAATCTTCCTTCTCCGTGGAAAGACGGAATAACTCCGGAGCCTGTTCTCTGGGGACTGCATTCTCCGCTCCGGAGGGCCGTTCTTTATTTACGATTCCCATAGGAACCAGCCTGTTGCCGGAAACCTTCCATGAAGCGGTCAGGACATTATTGCTCAAGCTGTAGACATCCCCCTCCCGGTGGGCTGCCGCCGCGCCGGGCGCTGTTCCCGGGTACGTTACGGAGGCCGCCGCGGCCTGGAGGCAGATGCAGGAACAGGCAGTCAGGGCAAGCAACGGAAGAGATGATGAATGCATGATTCGGAAGAATCCGCCATGCGGCGGCATCCGTCAATTCAAAAATCCGGTGCGGACCGGGGGCTGCATCGTGCGCCCCGTGTCGTCGGGAAATTCCTAGTGGGCTTCCAGCCAGTTGTCCCCCGTTCTGGCTTCCACCAGGATGGGGACGCCGTTGGGCAGGGGCAGGGCGCCCGTCATGGCCGCCTCAATGCGGGGAATAAGGTCCGTTTCCTCCTTGTGCAGGTCCACCAGCAATTCGTCGTGGATTTGCAGGATGAGGCGCGACCTGGTGCCTTCCAGCAGTTTGCCCACATTGATCATGGCGATCTTGATCATGTCCGCCGCGGTTCCCTGGATGGGGGCGTTGATGGCGGTGCGTTCCGCCGCGGATTTGATGGTCTTGTTGGCGGAATTGATTTCCGGGATAATCCTTCTGCGCCCCAGGAGCGTTTCCGCATATCCCTTCTGTTCCGCCTGGCGCGCCAGGTCTTCCATGAAGGTCTTGACGCCCGGGAACTGGAGGAAGTAATTTTCAATCAGGGTGGCGGCCTCGCTGCGGGGGCAGCCCAGCCGCTGGGAGAGTCCGAAGGCGGAAATGCCGTAGATGATGCCGAAGTTCACCGTCTTGGCCGCGCGCCGCATGACGGCGTCCACCTGGTCGCGGGGAATGCCGTACACGCGGGAGGCCGTTTCCGTGTGGATGTCCCGGCCTTCCTTGAAGGCCTCGCACATGGCGGAATCTCCGGACATGGCGGCCATGATGCGCAGCTCAATCTGGGAATAGTCGGCGGAAAGCATGGTGTACTCCCCGGAGGCGGGGACGAAGGCCGTGCGGATCAGCCGCCCCTGTTCCGTCCGTACCGGAATGTTCTGCAGGTTGGGGTCCTGGGAGGCCAGCCGTCCCGTGGAGGTCAGCATCTGGTGGAACTGGGTGTGGATGCGGCCGTCCTGCGGGCAGATGTACTTGGGCAGGGCGTCCAGGTAGGTGCTCTTCAGCTTCATGTTTTCCCGGTAGGCCAGGATGTCTTCCACCACGGGATGGAGCGGCGCCAGGGCGGAGAGGGTTTCTTCATCCGTGACGAACTGCCCGGTCTTCGTCTTCTTGGGCTTCTTCACCAGTTCCAGTTCCCCGAAGAGGAAGTCGCCGAGCTGCTTGGGAGAATTCAGGTTGAGGGGATGGCCCGCGGCCGACTCGATCTTTGTGCGCAGGTCCTCAATGATGGTTCCCACCTTGATGGAAGCTTTTTCCAGGGACTCCGGAAGAACGCGGATGCCCGTAAATTCCATGTCTGCGAGCACGGGCAGCAGGGGCAGTTCCACCGTGCGGAACAATTCCTGCATGCCGCTCTCCTCCACCTGTTTTTTCAGAATGGCCGACAGCTGGAGGGTAATGTCCGCATCTTCCGCGGAATACCTGCCCATCACTTCCACGGGGATATTCTTCGTGTCCAGTTCCCGTTTTTTGGCTCCCGCCGGGGCAATGTCGCTCAACTTGATGGTGGAATACTGAAGGAGGGATTCCGCCAGAATGTCCATGCCGTGCTTCATGCCGGGCGCGATCAGCGCGTGGGCCAGCATCGTATCGAAAAACGGGCCGGAAACATGGATTCCGTGGGTGCGCATCACCTGGAGGTCGAACTTGAGGTTATGGCCGATTTTTTCCGCGGAGCATTCAAAAAGGGGCCTCACCGCTTCCAGGTCTTCCGCACCGGAGACGGGCAGGTACCAGGCTTTGTGAGGTTCGGCGCAGAAGGAGATGCCCAGCAGGGTGTCCGTTACCGGATTCAGGCCCGTCGTCTCCGTGTCGAAGCACCAGGAATCGTGCCTGTTCAGTTCCGCGATCATGGCGTCGCGGACCTCCTTCGTGTCCGCGATGATGTATTCGTGCCTGATGTCGTCCACGGTTTTCAACTGGCGCTCTTCAAACAATTCCATCTGTCCCGTTCCCGTCTGCTGCGGCCGGGGGGCCGGGGCGGGAGCCTCCTGCGGCTGGGCGGGGGCGAACAAATCGTCTGCGGGAAGGGGAGCGGACGCCCTGGCGGCCGGAACCTTCCTGCCGAACAGCTTGGCCTGCATGGCGCGGAACTCCAGTTCCTGAAGGAGGCTCAGCAATTCGTCCGGCCTGGGCTCCTTCTTGACAAGCTCGTCAAGGGTTACGGTCAGGGGCACGTTCCTGTCAATGGTGGCAAGCTCCTTGGAAAGGGTTGCCAGCGCGGCGTTCTCCTCCACGATCTCCCTGCGCTTTCCTTTCAGTTTGTCCGTGTTTGCCAGCAGGTTTTCCACGGAGCCGAATTCCCCGATCAGCAGCTTGGCCGTTTTCTCCCCCACGCCGGGCAGGCCCGGAATATTGTCGGAGCTGTCGCCCATCAGGGCCAGGATGTCGATCACCTGCTCCGCCCGTTCGATGCCCCAGTGTTCCTTCAATTTTTCCAGGTCGATCACTTCGTGGTCGTTGCCGCGCTTGCCGGGCCGCCACAGGTAGCAGGAGGGGGAAATGAGCTGGCCCAGGTCCTTGTCCTGGGAAACCATGTAGGTGTGGAACTCCTTCGTATCGTCCGCAAGGCGGGAAAGGGTGCCTATCGTATCGTCCGCCTCATACCCCTCATAGCGCAGAATGGGTATGTTCATGGCCTCCAGAAGACTGAAAATGATGGGAATCTGAATGCTTAACTCTTCCGGCATGGACTCCCGGTTGGCCTTGTATTCCGGGTAAAGCTTGTGGCGGGCCGTCGGGGCCGAGGTGTCAAAACAGGCTGCGATGTGGGTGGGGCTCTCCTGTTCCAGAATGGCCAGCAGCGTATTGGCAAAGCCGTAAACGGCCGATGTGTTGACTCCCTTGGAATTGCGGATGGGATTGGAGAAAAAGGCGAAGTGGGCCCTGTATGCCAGAGCCATGCCGTCCAGGATGAAAAGGCGCTTGGGAGTGGATTCAGTCATTTCTGCGCCAATGTACCATTCCGTCCGGAACGTGGCGACAGTTAAATGCGGCTTGTGCCTTCCGGATGGACGGCATTCCGCAAGCCTTATGGCGGCGCAAGGTCCGGCAGGACGAGGATGGAATGCCTTTCCGGGAAGTGTGCCGCGCGGGGGCGCGGTTTTCATCCGGAAGGGCGGTTTTTCCGGCGCGCCGGAAAAATCAGTGCGTGTAATGCCTGGGGACGCGCGGGCCGATGCCCGTGAATATTTCCCAGGAAATCGTGCCCGCTTTTTCCGCCAATTCCGTCACGGGAATATTCGGTCCCATGATTTCCACGGTCATGCCGGGCTCCGGGCTGGGCACCCGGCTGACGTCCACCATGATCTGGTCCATCGTGACGCGGCCCAGCAGGGGGCAGGAAATGCCTTCTACCATGACGCGCGCTCCCTTGTGGGCCAGAGAACGCAAATAGCCGTCCGCGTAGCCGATGCCCACGGTCGCCACCTTTGTGGGATGGTCCGTCACGAAGGTGCCCCCGTAGGAAATGCCATGGCCTGCCGGCAGGGTGCGCGCCACGGTCAGTCGGGAAAAGAGGGACATGGCAGGCTTCAATTGCGCTTCCCACGGGGAGGGAATGGGGGAAAAGCCGTACAGGACCAGGCCGGGGCGGCACAGGTTGTTGGAGGGAATATCGTAATCCAGAGAAGCGGCGCTGTTGGCCAGGTGGCAGAATTTCAGCGGCAGTTTTTCCCGGATGCGCGCGGCCATCCGTTCAAAGCAGGCTATCTGCTCCAGAGTGGTTTCCCGGTCTTCGTCCGCGCAGGGCAGGTGGGCGCCCAGTCCTTCCATGTACAGGCTGTCCAGTTCCCCCAGGCGGGAGAGCAGCTCTTCAAGCTGGTCCGGAAGGAACCCGCCGCGGCCCATGCCCGTGTCCACGGAAATATGGATGGGCAGCGTTTTTCCGTACAGCCGGGCCAGGGAATTGTAATGCACGGCTTCTTCCATGGTGGAGATGAAGGAGCGCCAGCCGTTCAGCACGATTTCCTCCCGCTCTTCCGGAAAGGAGGGCCCCAGGATATACGGCCGCGTGCGGCAGCCTGCCTGGCTGATGCGCCGGGCCTCCCCCACGTTCGCGACGCCGAAGAAGGCGATCCCCTCCGCGTCCAGTGCCCGGCACACCTGTTCCAGGCCGTGGCCGTAGGCGGACGCCTTCACCACGGGCATGTAATATTCCCCCTTGGCCGCCTGCTTGACGACGTTCAAGTTATGGCGGATGGCTCCAAGGTCGATTTCGGCCCAGGCGCGGGGAGGGCTGGTGGCTGGCATGGCGGAGAAAGGCGGCAGGTTGAAATAAGAGAGGGTGCGGGTCACCCTGAATGTGAAAAAACTATCCGCCTTTGCCCGTGTAATGCCAGACGGATTTTTGTCAGTCTTGCAACAGGAGGGAGGGGGGATTGAGTCCGTGTGTCCAGAACATGGCCCCGGTGATGGGGGTGATTCCGTCCATATTCAGATAGCGTGTCAGCAGAAGGGAGGGGGTGGCATGCCCCATCTCCTTCTGAAGAAGGGAACAGTTGCCGAAATGGGCCAGGTGATAGGATGCGTACGTGTGCCTTAGCACGTCCTGTACCCATCCCTTCTTTCTTAAAATACCGGACTGTCGGCGGATATCCCGCCACTTTTTCTCCCAATTGGGAGGACAGACCAGTTTCCCGGAGTTATGCATGGAACCCGCCTGGTTGAGAATGGCGGCCAGTACGGGAAGGATGGAAACATGACGGCTTCCTCCCGTTTTGGTATGGTTGGGAGCCAGTGACACCAACCCGGATTTCAGATTGATTCGATTCCAGGTCAGTCTTCTGACCTCATAAGGGCGTATTCCTGCATACAGCATCAGAGCGCAGGCAGGAAGGCACTCCCCGCTGAACATCCGTTTGGCGGTGTGGAGAAGTTGTTTTGCCTCATACAGGGAAAGAGCCCTGATGCGGGTTTCTTTCAGGGGAGGAGGAGGAACCAGGGAGGCCGCATTTTTGCGGCACCACCCCCGTTTCAAGGAAAAATTCAGGATGCCGCTTAGAATCAGCCGCCCCTTGTACCGCTGACGAACCGTGGAAAAGCTCTGGAGGAGATAATGCTCGCAATCTTCCGGAGTGATGGAGCGGACCTGTTTCCTTGCCAGTTCCGGGCATTTTTTCATCATCCGGGTAGCTATATAGCGGATTTCCTGCAGAGTGCGGGGTCTGCGGTGACTTTTTGCCTCTAGGCTGGCCGCTATTGCATGGGAAAATGGAACGCTTTTTTCCCTGTTGACAAGAGCCTCTTCCCCCAACCGTATGCATTTTCTGGCACGGGCTATTCTGTTTCCTCTTCCCCTGCTGGCATTCAAAAGGTCTTTTAACAGAAGAAAGGCATCCATGGGTGGAATCCCCAGGGAGCAGATGAGATTTACGCCGGCCTGATCTATATCGGACAGGGAAGAGAAAAGAGGAATGTTCATGAAGAATGTTGTAGCAGAGGATTCCTAATCCGTACGCAAGTCTAAAATGGGATGAGAATTGATTTGAAAGTCAAATAAGAACAAAAGGGGCAATGGTGGTGGATAAACAATATTTCATGAAGAATATGTTGGAATTTTCCCTGCATCCTTGAAGATAAGTATGCGGATTAGGAATCCGTTAAGATAAATAAAAAATGAATATTTCCACTTCATTTATATTCCTGATGTTCGGGACAAGCTTCATAGGGGGAGAGCATGTTTTTGCTCGAACCCTGGAAACGGGAAGGGCTGCCGGTTATTACACCCATTCCGGGAAGGGGGAAAAAAGCGCCAAGGCACGGTTTGAACGGTTCAAAACACGGAAAACATCTACAACCGCAACCAGCATAAGGCCCATTTCCATTTCGGACCAGTATGGGAACAGATATAATGGCGATATGATTACCAGTACTTATGATCCTGCGGCTAAAGCCAGGGCGGGAGCTGCTGCCTGGGACAAACGCCAAAGTGCCAAAGCTAGAACAATCATCAACCAGGCGGAACATGAAGCCCAATCAAAAATTATCCGGGAAGCGGAAGCTCAGGCTCTTCGCCAAGCTCTGTTACGTCTTCAAGAAGCCGTAAAACAGGAGAAGGTGGACAAGGTTCTTGCCGTCAAAATAGTAAAAGTTTTATCCATGCGCGTTAAACAGGGAATAATGAATAAAAGGCAGGCTGCTGGGGCTATTGATTATTTGATTATCAATAATAAAGTTAATATTAAATAATAAAAATACAGAATCATAAGAATAAATTACTGAAAATCGGTATGAATAATGATTTTTAATGAGTATGCTTCATGCAATATTGAGTATTTTTGTTGGTGTTCTAGGAGGTTTGAGTGCCAGAGTGATTTATTCTTTTGTGGCTTCCATTGCACTGCTGCCTTTGTCTTTATTATCTTCAAAGAGGAAAGATCAAGTTTCTATCGTACAAGCCGCTTTGGCTCTGTGCTTATTAGTTGCCGCTGTTTCCTTATATGACTTTGGAGTGATAAAAAGCTGGAAAGGAATAGTAGATCATTTGACCTGGGGAGATTATATAGGAATTGTTGTTTTCTGCATATCTTCTGCCTGTATTCCTGACAACCGATCCGCGGACAAGGCTGGTGATTGCGAGTATAACAAAATGATATTGAATGCAGGAGTGTATTTTTCCTTGTTTATTTCTATAGGTTTTTTATTGATGGATTGCTCGAAATTTATATGGAGTTATTTCTTTTTTTTCATAGTTTTTTTGTTGGTTTTATTTTTTCTGATAGATTTTTATTTTTCTAAAAAAAGTGTGAAGAAAATATTTATAGATGAGAATAGTTGTCCGGAAATAGTAATAAAGAAAAAACGGTGGGCAGGAAGAAATTGGTGGATGATTATGCTCATCGCTTCTGTATGTTCCTTAATGGCTTTTGGTATTGTGAAGCTGTTCAATGGAAAAGAATATGCAAATGAGAGTAAGCCAACAGAATTGGATTCATACCGTTTATTTGATTTGGGGGAGCAGTATTTGAATAAAGGTGACGTGGAGAGGGCAGCCTCATGTTTCAGGAAATCAGCGGAGTTAGGAAACGTAGAAGCCCAGAGGAATTTGGGGGATTGTTATTTTTGGGGAGAAGGAATCAAGGAAGACAAGCAGAAGGCGGTGAAGTGGTACCGCCTAGCCGCCGAACAGGGAAATGCGGAAGCTCAGAGGTTGTTGGGAGATTGTTACTATTTTGGAGAAGGAATCATGGAGGACAAGCGGGAGGCGGTGAAGTGGTACCGTCTGGCCGCCGAACAGGGAAACGCGGAAGCTCAGAAAGATCTGGCAGATTGTTATAAGAGTTTGGGATATTGTTACTATTTTGGAGAAGGAATCATGGAGGACAAACGGGAGGCAGTGAAGTGGTACCGCCTGGCCGCCGAACAGGGAGATGCGGAAGCCCAGAGGAATCTGGGGGATTGCTACTATTTTGGAACAGGAATCATGGAGGACAAACGGGAGGCAGTGAAGTGGTACCGCCTGGCCGCCGAACAGGGAGATGCGGAAGCCCAGAGGAATCTGGGGGATTGCTACTATTTTGGAACAGGAATCATGGAGGACAAACGGGAGGCAGTGAAGTGGTACCGCCTGGCCGCCGAACAGGGAGATGCGGAAGCCCAGAGGAATCTGGGGGATTGCTACTATTTTGGAACAGGAATCATGGAGGACAAGCAGAAGGCGGTGAAGTGGTTTCGCCTGGCTGCCGAGCAGGGAAACGCGGAAGCCCGGTGGAAGCTGGGAGCTTGTTACTCTCTTGGAGAAGGAATCATGAAGGACAGGCAGGAAGCGGTGAAGTGGTACCGCCTGGCCGCCGAACAGGGAAACGCGGAAGCTCAGTGGAGGCTGGGAGCCTGTTACTCTTTAGGAACAGGAATCAGGGAGGACAAGCAGGAGGCGGTGAAGTGGTACCGCCTGGCCACCCGGTGGGGAAACGCGGAAGCTCAGTGGAGGCTGGGAGATTGCTACTATTCAGGAACAGGAATCAGGGAGGACAAACAGGAGGCGGTGAAGTGGTACCGCCTGGCCGCCGAACAGGGAAACGCGGAAGCTCAGTGGAGGCTGGGATTTTGTTATTATGTTGGAACAGGAATCAGGGAGGACAAGCAGGAGGCGGTGAAGTGGTACCGCCTGGCCGCCGAACAGGGAAACGCGGAAGCTCAGTGGAGGCTGGGAGATTGCTACTATTCAGGAACAGGAATCAGGGAGGACAAACAGGAGGCGGTGAAGTGGTACCGCCTGGCCGCCGAACAGGGAAACGCGGAAGCTCAGTGGAGGCTGGGATTTTGTTATTATGTTGGAACAGGAATCAGGGAGGACAAACAGGAGGCGGTGAAGTGGTACCGCCTGGCCGCCGAACAGGGAAACGCGGAAGCTCAGTGGAGGCTGGGATTTTGTTATTATGTTGGAACAGGAATCAGGGAGGACAAACAGGAGGCGGTGAAGTGGTACCGCCTGGCCGCCGAACAGGGAAACGCGGAAGCTCAGTGGAGGCTGGGATTTTGTTATTATGTTGGAACAGGAATCAGGGGGGACAAACAGGAGGCGGTGAAGTGGTACCGTCTGTCGGCCCAACAGGGAGATGCAGAAGCCCAGTGGTTTCTAGGAGATTGTTATTTTTTTGGAGACGGTGTTGAGAAGAATAAAAGAGAAGCTGTAAACTGGTATTTTTTATCAGCCGAAAAAGGAAATGCCGAAGCTCAAAGAAGATTGGGGGCATGCTATTATTTTGGGCATGGCATCCCTATAAACAGACAAGAAGCAATACGCTGGTATCGTCTGGCTGCGAAACAAGGAAATACCGTAGCTATCACTATGCTGAAGAAGTTAGGAATATATAAAGGGAAAGAGCCGTAACGGATGGAAACTTTATTTATAAAAATATCATAAATAAGGAAGTATTATGGAACAGGTAGAGGAAAAACTATCGCGTATTGATGCATATAATAAACTTGTGGACGTCGCAATATTGACAAAAACGAGTTCTAAGGTAATTGCAGAAATCATGACCAAGGAGTTAGGGATAGAATGTAATGCCGTTAATGTACAGGATGTTTTGAGATCGTCGGTGTCTGCTTCTGATATGCATAAAATCCGTAGAGAGATAGAGGAAAATATGGCTATAAAGAGAAGGAATATAAATAGAACTACATTTCTGAAAAAATATATTAGTTTTTCTGGCCGTATTTCCAGATCTGAATATTGGATGCTAAAATTGCTTATATTGCCAATGATGGCTATTCTGTTTTTTATTGGTGTTGCCATGGTATCAAGGATAACAGGGGAAGATGTAGGAGTACTGGCGGGGATTATTATCTTTATTTGTTTTGTATATTTCAATATCGTTGCAGATGTTCGCAGGCTTCATGATATAGGAAAGAGTGGATGGTTTTTGCTTTGGGGACTAGTTCCTTTGGTCGGAATCATTATTACAGTGATTCTTTTATGCAGAGATAGCCAGTCAGTTAGTAATCAACATAGAGAATTAAAAGTTTCTCACTGAAAAACGGTTGAGTATTTGGTATTTGCTCTGGTACGGAGAGGACATCTTTTCCGATGTAATACCAAACGGATTCTGTCAGTTTTTGCCGGAATGGATAGCAGGCGTTTCCTCTTTTTCCGCAGGAGGTGCCTGCGGAGCTCCCCTCAGCGTTTTCAGCAGGGCAGCCATGGCGTCGATGTCTTCATCCGTCATGGAAGACAGGCTGTCCAGCTTCTTCTTGATGCCGTCCAGCACTTCTTCCCGGTAGGTCATGGGTTCCCCGTCGTGACCGTGCAGGAAAAAGGAGGTGATCGTGCTGGTGAGCGTCCCCACGAAGCCGATTCCGGTAATCATCAGAAAAACCGCGAGAAACTTGCCCGGCGTGGTGACCGGGTAGGTGTCTCCGTAGCCCACGGTGGTGGCCGTGACGAAGGACCACCAAATGCCGTTGGACAGGCTCATGCCCTCTGCCAGATGGATGCCCACGGCCCCCAGCAGGATAATGGTCAGCGCGGCAATGCAGATGTACTTGAATCCGTTCGTATTGAAAAAACGCCGGATGCGCGCGGAGAACCGCAGGGAGTAGGAAAACAGGTCCAGGTACCTGGCGAGCCGCAGGATCTCTTCCAGCCTGGCGAAGCGGAACAACCGGAAGAGGGAGTCGAACGGGATGATGGCCAGCAGGTCCCAGACGTGGCTTTTCACAAAGAGCCATTTGGAGGGGCTGAGGAAAAAGCGGATGACGTAGTCCAGGACGAATATCCAGTAAATGACCCGGTCCACGGTAACTTCCCATTCCGCGGCCCCGGAGGTCAGGTCGATGGCGGCCAGCGTGACGGCCACCAGGGCCAGCAGGCACATGACCGTTTCATACGCCAGTTTCAGGAACAGGAAGTGCCGGGGTGTTTTTGCGTCTGGAGCCATGGAGGGAAGGGTAGTAAAAAGCCGCTCCCGGATGGCGGGAAGCGGCTTGAAGGGATGAACCTCCGGCTGATTTACTTCAGCAGAAGCTGTTCCATCAGCGTCTGGGAGGACTGGGCGAGCACGGCGGGGTCGTCCAGCATGCCGGCGCGGAGCAGGGCCGTGTTCGCGATCTGGTCCGCGACCATCTGGGCCAGTTCCGGATTCTCCGTCCGCAGGGCGGAAAGCTTCTTGACCAGGGGATTGGAGGGGTTCAATTCAAGCTGGGGATGGTTTTCCGGAACTTCCTGCCCCATGGCCTTCATGTACGCTCTCATTTCCGGCCCCATGTCGTTGCCGCTCTGCAGGGCCACGGCGGGACCGCTGATCAGGCGCTTGCCCAGGGTGACCTTGGAGAACTTGTCCGGGTAAAGTTCTTTCAGCCATTCCTCCAGGGCGGTGGCTTCCTCCTGCGGCAGGGCGTCCTTCTGTTCCGTTTCCAGTTCCGGGAGTTCCACGTCCGCGCGGTCGATCATCGTGACGGGCTTGGCGTCCACGCTGGACAGGGAATCCAGTACGAATTCGTCCCCATGGTCCGTGAAGAAGGCCACTTCATAACCGCGCGCCTTGAAGGCTTCCAGATACGGGCTGTTTTCCAGATGGGCGCGGGAGGGGCCGGTCAGGGCGTAAATGGCCGTCTGGCCTTCCTTCATGCGGGTGATGTATTCCTCGAAGGAGGTCGTTTCCCCCGGATCCGTGGCGGTGGATTCAAACCGGAGCAGCTTGCCCAGGGATTCCTTGTTCGGCCAGGAGGTCACCACACCTTCCTTCAGGTAGCGGGAGAACTGGGCGTAGAATTCCTTGTAGGTTTCCTTCTCGTCCTTGGCGAGCTTATCCAGATGCTTGATGAAGCGCTTGGTGATGATGTCGCTGATCTTGCGCACCAG